>NZ_RZSN01000009.1:0-66536 GCF_003997315.1 Mesorhizobium sp. M1A.F.Ca.IN.020.04.1.1 | reverse complement strand
CGAGCGCCACGACCGCATCGAGGCGCGCCGCAAGGCGGCGGCCGAAGCCCCGGGCGCTCGGGGCACATCGAGCGACGAATAGCTGGACCTTTCTTCTTCCATGCCACCCAGACCCAGGCCGAGACCAAAAATCCTGATCGTGCTGCATCAGGAGACTTCGAGCCCCGGCCGCGTCGGCCATATGCTTCTGGAAGAAGGTTTCGATCTCGACATTCGCCGGCCGCCGCTTGGCGAAGAGCTTCCCTGCACTTTGGACGGCCACGCCGGGGCGGTGATCTTCGGCGGGCCGATGAGCGCCAACGACCAGGACGAGTTCGTCCGGCGTGAGACCGAGTGGCTCGAAATCCCGCTCAAGGAAAACCGGCCTTTTCTTGGGATCTGCCTCGGCGCGCAAATGCTCGCCAGGCATCTTGGCGGCAGGGTCGAGAGTCATGGCGAAGGACTGGTCGAGATCGGCTGGTATCCGCTGAAGGCGACCGACGCCGGCAAGAAACTGCTGCACTGGCCGGAGATGGTCTACCAGTTCCACCGCGAGGGCTTTTCCCTGCCGGAGGACGCGACGCTGCTCGCCACGGCCGAAACCTATCCCAACCAGGCTTTTCGTTATGGCGAGAATGCCTGGGGCATCCAGTTTCATGGCGAGCTGACCAGGGTGATGATGCAGCGCTGGGTGGTGCGCGGCGCGCATCGCTTCGAGCTGCCGGGCGCGCAGCCCGGCCGCGATCATCTCGGCGGCCGGCTGATCTGGGACATGCACCTCAAGCGCTGGCTCGGCGAATTTTTGAGCCTGATCTTCGGCAAGCCCGCCGTCGGATAGATTTTGCCGCAATTGCAGAGGGAAGCCGCTGCACTCTTCTAGTCCGGCCGTCAAGTTGCTGCGCCGGCAATTAGTTCCTGCTATTCAAATGCCGCACTTGCCGCAGCGCGGGAAACAGATAGGCCCAGATCCCGGCGACCGCGACGGCGCCGATGCCGCCGATCACCACCGCCGGCACAGTTCCGATCAGCGCCGCCATGGTGCCGGCGCGGAACTCGCCGACTTCATTGGAAGCGCCGACGAAGACCTGGTTGACGGCGTTGACGCGGCCGCGCACCTCGTCCGGCGTCCAGAGCTGGATCAGCGTCTCGCGGATATAGACGCTGAACATATCGGTGGCTCCGAGCATGGCGAGCGCCACGATCGACAGCCAGGTGATGGTCGAGACGCCGAACAGGACGGTGAAGGCGCCGAACAAGGCGACGAAACCGAGCATGATCTTGCCGGCATGGTCGCGGATCGGATGGCCGGCGAGCCAGACCGCCACGGCGATGGCGCCGATGCCGGGCGCCGAGCGCAGCAGGCCGAGGCCCCAGGGCCCAAGCTCCAGAATGTCGCGGGCATAGACCGGCAGCAGCGCCGAGGCGCCGGAGAGCAGCACCGCGAACAGGTCGAGCGAGATCGCGCCGAGCACGATCTTCTCGCCCCAGATGTAACGAAAGCCGGCAAACAGGGTCTGCATCGTCGGCTTGTCGGTAGCCGTCTGCTGCGCGGGCTTGGGGATGGTGAAGACGAGCAGCGCGGCGACAAGCATCAGGATCGCCGCAGTAGCGTAGGCGATCTCCGCCGAAAGGCCGTAGAGCAGGCCGCCGGCGACCGGGCCGACGATGGTTGCCGTCTGCCAGGCGGACGAATTCCAGGCAATGGCGTTGGCGAAATCCTGTGGCGGCACCAGATTGGCGACCAGCGAGGACGAGGCCGGCCCGTAGAAGGCGCGGGCGATGCCGAACATGGCGAGCACGACGAAGATCGGCAGCGGGCCGCCAAGGCCGCGCAGCGTCAGCAACAACAGAGTGAGCGCACAGCCGGCCTCGACGAACGACGCCAATGTCATGATCAGGCGGCGGCCGAAGCGGTCGGCGACGACGCCGGTGACAAGCACCAGGAGCAGCGACGGCAGGAACTGGACGATGCCGACGATGCCGAGGTCGAAGGGATTGCGCGTCAGGTCGTAGATCTGCCAGCCGACGGCGACGGAGACGATCTGGGTGGCGAAAGTGGTGAGGAAGCGCGCCGTCCAGTAGCTGAGATACGGCCGGTGCCGGAAGGCGGCGTAGCGCTGTTCAGGTGAAGTTGCTTCGGCGGTCATGATTCGAGGGCCCCGTTGTGACATCGGCCGGCGGGGCACTTCCACGGTGGGCGCTGTTCCGGCCGGAGACCTTTAGCCCAGTTCGCCTCGTCGCGCGCGCAAAAAATCGGCGCGGCATGAAGGATCTTCGGGATTGTCGTTCGCGGTGGAAAGAGGCTCAGTCTCTCAGCGCGGCGGAAATCGCTTGCAACCCGCCGCGCAATTCCGCCTCCTTCGGCCAGCCGAAGCCGACGCGGAAGAAGCGCTTCGGCATCTCGAACCAGTGGCCGGGGCCGACATAAGTGCCGTGTTCTTCCAGGAGCCGCAAGTAGAACCGGTCGAGGTCGAAACCTGCATCGACATTCAGCCGCGGGAAGCCGACCACACCGCCTTGCGGACGCACCCAGTCGACCAGCGGCTCGCCGTCGATCCAAGCCTGGACGATATCGCGGCGCTTGGCCATCTCCGGCAACAACGATGCAAGGAAGGCATCGCGCCGCTCGAGCATGAAGCGTGCGATCGCCTCGTCGATGACACTGCCGCAGATGCCGATCTGCTCCTTGGCGGCGAGGAACGTCTCTTGCAGAGCGTGGTCCTTGCTGACCAGCCAGCCGATCCGGATGCCCGGAATGCCAAATGCTTTCGAAAGGGAACAGACGCTGATCGCGCTTGGACTGAGCGATGCCGCGGAGGGCAGGCGCTCGCCATAGGACAGATCGCGATAGGTTTCGTCGACCAGCAGCCGGCAGCGGCTGCTTTCGGCAAGCGCGACCAACGCGTCGAGATCGGCGCCGGTCATCATCGTGCCGGTCGGGTTGTGCGGGCAGGTGACGCTGATCAGCCTGGTGTTCGGCCGCACCGCCGCCGCGACGCGCGCGACATCCACGGCGAAGCCCTCGTCGAAGTCGAGATCGACATAGCTGATCGCGCAGCCGATCGCCTTGGGCGTCTCGATATTGGTGGCATAGTTCGGCCGCACGACGACGAGATGGTCATCGGCCGAAAGCAGCGAGGTAGCAATGATGAACAGCGCGCCGGCAGCGCCGGCTGTAACCAGCACGTCGTCCGGGGATAGCGCTTTGTCCTGCCCGGCGATCAGCGCGCGCAATTGCTTATCGCCGCGATGCTCGCCGTAGAACAAGGTGAGGTCGGGCAGCGAGAGGCCGATATCGGCAAGCTTCTGGTCGGCGATCGAGCTTTCGGAGAGATTGAAGCGGATGCGGTCGTAGCCGTATTCCTCCGGCGCTTCCTTCTCGATCACCATCCTCGCATAGTTCATGGCTCACCCGAACAGCATTCGCTTGTCTTATCCAAGCCAAAAGCAGGAAGCCTGCCAAGGCGGATCCCTTGGCAGGCTTCTTCAAACCGTTGGCACAGGGCCAAGATCGTTCAGGCGGGGGCCTTTACCTTCCTGGCCTTTGCCGGCTTCTCCGGCTCGGCTTCGGCCTTGCGGCCGAGGCCGATCGACTTGGCGAGCTCGGAGCGCGATGCCGCGTAGTTAGGCGCGACCATCGGGTAGTCTGCCGGCAGGCCCCATTTGGTCCGGTAGGCTTCCGGGCTCAGCCCGAAATGCACGCCGATATGACGCTTCAGCGATTTGAACTTCTTGCCGTCCTCGAGGCAGATGATGTAGTCCGGCGTCACCGAGCGCCGGGGATTGACGGCAGGAACGGGCGGCGGTGCCGGCGGAGTCGGCGGCTGGTTCAGGGCGCCGATCGAGGAGGCGACACTGGCGATGAGCTCGCCCAGGCCCGAAGCAGGCAGCCGGTTCTTGGCGACATAGGCCGACACGATGTGGGCGGTGAGCTCGAGCAGGTCGACATCTTCGTTGGCTGTATTGGTTTCCTCGTCCACGTCAGTCCTCCTCTATGCCGCACGGCCGCAAATCGGGATGTAAAATCCAGCGCGCGGCCGCGCGTTTGGCGCGCCGAGGCGGGCGCATGTGCGGCAGGCCGGCGGATTCCTAGTCGGCAAATCTGCGCGGCGCAACGACAGGTCGTGCGACTACACGTTATTTTGAACGACTATACTGAAAAGTAAAAATATCAGACGATCAGCGCCTTATCGCGCCACAGTCGAAACCCGCCTTCGAAGGCACGTGTGTTGTCGCCGCGCCTGGATCTTTCAGGCAATTCATCGAGCTTGTCGACATTGCCGCCGCCGATGACCACATAGTCCGGCTGCAAGGCGGCGCGAAGCCTGTTTACGACATCGAAAACGTATCTGCGCCATTTTTTCTTGCCGTGCTTTTCCAGGCCGCGCTCGCCGACATAATCCTCGAAGCTGCCGCCCTTCTTGTAAGGAAGATGAGCAAGCTCCATCGGCTGCCCGACATTGTCAAGGATCATGGCGGCGCCCAGGCCGGTGCCGAGGCCGAGGAACAGCATACGGCCGCCGTCATAGCTGCCGATCGCCTGCAGCAGCGCGTCGTTGACGACTTTGACCGGCTTGCCGAAGGCGGCGGCGAAATCATAGCCGTTCCAGCCCTTGCCGAGATTGAAGGGGTCGAGCGAAGGCTTGTTGTCCCTGACCGGGCCAGGGTAGCCCATCGAAATGACGTCGTAATCCAGGCCCTCGGCCAGCTTCTTCACCGAAGCCACCATCTGCTCAGGTGTCAGGCCCGGCCCGGAATCGGTGCGGCGCATCTCGCCGCCGGCGCTGGTGAGAATTTTCACACGCGATCCGCCGACGTCGATGGTGAGGACGACCTGCCCGTCCTTCGTCGAAGCCCGTTTTGCTGCTTTCGCCATCCCGTCCCCCGAGAAGCTATTTCGTCGGATTGATCCAGCCATTGGGCGGGCCGAAGCCGTTCATGGCGTCGGCCGGCCCCCAGGTCTTCGGCGCGTAAATCGGAGGCGGCGTGGTGTCGCCAAGCACCGGTCCGACGATCCGCCACGCAAGCTCGGCCGCGTCCTGGCGCGTGAAGAGCTGGCCGTTGCCGTTCATCGCGTCGCCGATCAGCCGCTCATAGGGCGGCATATCGCCCTTGGTGTCGTCGAGCGCGGTCAGTTCCACCTGCTCGCCGATCATGTCGTCGCCGGCTACCTTGCGCTGGGCGCCGATCGAGATCGCCACCTGCGGATCGATACGGAAACGGACATAGTTTGCGTCGCCCGGCTTGATCGGATCGAAGACGTCGAGCGGCGGGCGCTTCAGCCGCACGATCACTTCGGTCGCATGCACCGGCATGTTCTTGCCGGCGCGGATGAAGAAGGGCACGTCCTGCCAGCGCCAGGTGTCGACGAAGAAGCGTACGGCGGCGAAGGTCTCGACCGGCGAGTTCGGCCGCACGCCCGGTTCGGCCAGATAGCCGTCGAACTGGCCGCGCACGACATCGTCCTTGGTCAAGGTGCGGATGGCGCGCAGCACCTGCACCTTCTCGTCGATCAAATCGTCGGCAGAGCGGCCGACCGGCGGCTCCATGGCGAGCAACAGCAGGATGTTGAGCAGATGGTTCTCGATGACGTCGCGGATGCAACCGACGTCGTCATAGAACTTGCCGCGGCCTTCGATGCCGAAATCCTCGGCCATGGTTATCTGCACGCTCTCGACGAAGTTGCGGTTCCAGATCGGCTCGAGGAAGGCGTTGGCGAAACGGAAATAGAGCAGGTTCTGGATCGCTTCCTTGCCGAGATAGTGGTCGATGCGAAAGATCGACTGTTCGTTGAACACCAGATGCAACACGCGGTTCAGCCAGCGGGCCGACTGCAAATCGTGGCCGAAAGGCTTTTCGACCATCAATCTGGCGCCCCGCGCGGTGCCGGATTGTTCGAGGCCCTGGACGACGGTTTCGAACATGGTGGGCGGCACTGCCATGTAATGCAGCGGCCGCTGCGCCGAGCCGAGCGCTGCCTTCAATTTCTCGAATGTCGCCGGGTCGCGATAGTCGCCGCTGACATAGCGCAGCAGCGAGGCGAGCTTGGCGAACACCTTGTCGTCGACGCCGCCCAGCGCATTGAAGACGCCGTCGCGGGCGCGGTCCACCAGCTTGCCAAGATCCCAAGGATCGAAAGCGACGCCGATCACCGGCTCGCTCAGCGTCCCCTTGGCGACCATGTGATAGAGCGCCGGAAATATCTTCTTGTGCGCAAGATCGCCGGTCGCCCCGAAAAGCACCAGCGTGTCGGACCTCTCCTGGCTCATCCCGTCACTCCCGCCCTCACGCCTTCGGCTTTTCGACATGGCCGCCGAAAGCGTAACGCATGGCGGACAAGAGCTTGTCGGCGAAGGCGGATTCGCCTTGCGAGGAGAAGCGGTCGAACAGCGCCGAGGAGAGCACCGGCGCCGGAACGCCGGTATCGATCGCGGCCTTGAGCGTCCAGCGGCCTTCGCCGGAATCGGAGACGCGGCCGCCGAACTGGGCGAGCGACGGATCGTTCTTCAGCGCGCCGGCGGTGAGATCGAGCAGCCAGGAGCCGATGACGCTGCCGTGGCGCCAGACTTCGGCCACGGCGGGCAGGTCGATGTCGAACTGATAGTATTGCGGGCTTTCGAGCGGGCTGGTTTCGGCGTCCGCCGTGCGGGCGCGCTTGCCGGCATTGGCCGATTTCAGGATGTTGATGCCCTCGGCGTAGGCGGCCATGACCCCGTATTCGATGCCGTTATGAACCATCTTGACGAAATGGCCAGCGCCGCTCGGCCCGCAATGCAGATAGCCGTAAGGCGCGGTTCCGCCGTCTTTCGGCGGCTTGGAGCCCGGGTCGGCGCCCGGCGCCAGCGTGGCGAAGACGGAATCCAGGTGTTTCACGGCTTCGTCGGGGCCGCCGATCATCAGGCAGTAGCCGCGCTCCAGCCCCCAGACGCCGCCGCTGGTGCCGACATCGACGAAATTGATGCCCTTGGTCGCCAGCTTCGCCGCCTGGTCGACGGCGTCGTGATAATAGGAATTGCCGCCGTCGATGATGATATCGCCCGGCTCCATCAGCGCCGCAACCTGGTCGACGATCCTGCCGGTGATCGCCGCCGGCAGCATCAGCCAGGCGCAGCGCGGCTTGGCGAGCTTGGCGACGAACTCCTCCAGCGAGGCGGCGCCGATGGCGCCGTCCTTGACCATGCCGGCGACACTTGCCGAATTGATGTCGTAGACGACGCATTCGTGGCCGTCGCGCATCAGGCGGCGCACCATGTTGGCGCCCATCCTGCCCAGTCCCATCATTCCGATCTGCATGGTGTTATCCTAATAGCTTGAGGAAAGAACCTTACTGGCTATCCGAAGGATCGATGCCGACGGTGAAGTCGACATTCTCCCAACGGCTGGCTTCCGGCCAGAAAAATGTGAAGACGACCGTCGATCCCGGCTGCAGGCCGTCGACATCCAGGTCAACCAGGTGGACGCCGAAGGCGTTCTCCACCGTGTTGTCGTCGCGCACCGTCAGCCACTTGTCGCTACTCCAGTGAACCACGCCGCGCGCCGCAAGTTCCACGCGCAGGAGCTTGCCGGCGGGAAGAGAGCGGATCTTGTTGTTGAAGCGCCATGTCCTGAACGGCGACACGGTCTTGCGCTTGATGTAGCGCTCGACGCCCTGCGGCGGCATGTCGAAGACCTTGCTGTCGCGCAGCGAGCGCAGCAGCTTGATGTGCTCGGCATGCGCCCAGACCAGCGGCATGGCGCTGCCCGATGGCGCGCCGAGCCGCAATTCGCGCTCCGGCAGGTCGGGTCTGTCCCAGACCTGCTCCGGCAGCAGGCCGCCTGCACCGGCAGAGCGCTCGAAGGTCTCGAGCAGCTCGGCCGCTTTGCCGGGTCGCCCGGCGGCCAGCTCGTAATGCGCGCGCTCGCCGGCGAGCAGCGGCCAGGGCCGGCCCCGGCCGGTGCCATCGAAGGGCGAACCATCCTCATGCTCGCCATAGCCGTCGCCGGTATAGCGGTACCAGAGCGGGCCTTGCGGCAACTCGCAGCGCAGAAGCGCGTCGATGGCTTTGACGGTGTTGACGATCCGCGTATCGTCGGCGGCTCTCAGCCCGAAGCGGACCAGCGCCAGCGCATCGGGACTTATGATGGCCTCGGCCGGCCGATGGCTATCGCCGGGCGGGCGGTTCTTGAGCGGCACGAAACCGTCCTTCGGCGAAGCGGCGCCAGCACCGTCGGGCGGTGTGATGCGGACATGGTAGCCGTCGATGCCCTCCCTGGCGCAGAGTTCGGTGCCGGTGACATAGGTCCAGCGCTCGATCTGGTCGTTCCAGCAGTCGGCCGTCTCGCGCAGATAGTTTGCCGGTTCATTTTTGCCGCAAGCATCCAGCATGTCAGCCGCCGCAAGCAGCGCCGCGATCTCGACGGCCAGCGTGAACGGGCTGTAGCCGGCGTCCTCTTCCCAGCGGTCCTCGCCGGTGACCGGGCCGTTGCGCACCACATAGGAAGCCGCGCTTTCGATCATGGCTAGGAAATCGTCGAGCTTCCCGCGCGGCAGATGACCGGCGCGGCGGAGCGCGTCGGCAAGCAGCAGCGGAAAGGCGCATTCGTCCATCTGGATGCCAAGCCAGTAGGGCGTGCCGCTCGCCCAGCAGTTCTGCGGCCAGTGACCGTCCGGCTGTTGGATCGAGCGGAGATAGGTGAGGATATCGAGCGCCTGCCTGGCGTCGCCGGCTGCAAGGAAGCCGCCCGCCGTTTCGACCAGGTCGCGCGGCCAGACCAGATGGTAGCCGCCGAGATCGTCGTCGCCCTTGCTGAAGCCCCAGGGGATCGAAAGACTGGCGACTGCGGCTCCAGGTCTGGCGATCGACAGATGCGAGGCAAGCAGCGTGGTACTGACGCGGTAGGTGTTCAGGCCGGAGGCGGCTTGCCTGTCGAGCTTCTCCAGGCCGGACTGGAAATTCCGCCAGCTGGCGGCATAGGTTTCGGCGGCCGCATCGAAACCGTCCTTCAGGCTGGCCAGCGCGGCCTCCGCCGCCTCTTCCGGCGAGGCGCCGAAGCCGAGCGCCAGCAATGCGGTGCCCTTGCCTGTCGAGAAGCCGATCTCGCCGGTCAGCGCCACATTGCCATCCTCCGCGCGCTCAGCGGCAGGATCGAGCGCGCCGCCATTCCGCAGCTGCTGCCAGCCGTCCGAGAAACCGACATAGCCGGCCGAGCAGGCGCCCCAGGGCAGCGAGGCGGCAAGCGCGAGCGAGACGCCGCGGCCTGACGCAAAGAGGATACGCTGCCCCTTGTGCTCGCCGAGCCAGGCGGTGTTGCCCATGCCGCGATTGACGAGATGCGGCGCGAGCAGCGCGTAAACCTGGTAGTCCGAGGCTGAGCCTTTGAGCGCCGCGAATGTGATTTCCTGCAGCAGAACGGGCCGTTTCGAGTCCGTAACAATGCGCTTTTCAATCCGATAGGAGCCATTGACCGCCGTGTTGACCAGGCGATAGCCGGGGACGCCGGCTTCGAATGGCTCGACAAGATGGGCGGCATCGCGTTTCTCTTCCGAGAAATAGCCATCGGGACCGGTAATGATCAGCCCCAGGTCGCGCGTGCAGGCGCTGTCGAGGCGGGGATAATAGACCTCGTTCAATATGCCGTGACTGATGGTGAACCAAAGCAGGCTGTTCGCTGAAAGCCCGGTGCCGACGCCGCTCTTGGCGCTTGACGTCCAGCGCGCGGGAATTCCCGGGGCGCCCTGAGCAACGGTCGGCGTCACTGCCATCAATTGGCCTCCTGCGGCCGTTCCTAGACCAGGAGCCGGCGGCTTTTCAATCGCCGCACCCCAAGTTGATCGGGCTCGGGTCGCTTGACCCATCGTTGACAGCGGCGCTGTCAAGCGCTCACTATTTCTCGGGCAGGGAGGAACTGCGGAAAACAGGATCGAGGCCGCGCGGCGCAGCTTGGCTGTCGTTCCACGGCATTCATCAGGGGGACAGGGAGGAGACATGTCGGAGGTATCTCCCCAGCTGATCGATCGGCTGCTCGCGATCTCGCGGGCGCTCGCCGGCCATATCGATCCGGGCTCAGCGTTCCGGGCGACAGCGATCGAAATCGGCACGCTCATCCCGCACGACCATATCGATCTGGCGGTGTTGTCGCTCGATGGGCGCATGCATGCCTGCTACGAGGCCGGCTTCCATACCAGCTGGAGCGATCTGGCGCAGCATCCGGTCGAGGGCAGCCCGATCCGGCGCGTGCTGTGGGGCGACACGCCTTATCTTCTGACCGACAACGCGCTTCTCGACGACCGATTCCACTTCGAGGGAGCGTTCGACGGACCGATCTTCGCCGCCAAGCTGCGCAGCCGCATCATCGTGCCGCTGCGGGCACGCGGCAGCGTGATCGGCGCGCTCAACATCAGCCGGCACAAGGCCGGCTGCTACTCGCAAGAGGACGTCGAGGTCGCTCAGCAATGCGCCGACCTCATCGGGCCCTATATGTTCGCGCTGATCCAGACAGAGGAAGCGCGCCGCGCCATGCTCGCCGAAAGCGAGGCGCGCAACCGGGCGGAACTGCTGAGAGTCGGCGCCTCGCAACTGACCGAGGGCATGGAGCGCGAGCGGCGCCGCATGGCCATGGACCTGCACGACCAGACGCTCGCCGACCTGGCCCGCATAGCACGACAGGTTTCAGCTTTCCGCAGCCGGGGCGTGGCGCGGACGGCCCAGCTTGCCGATCTCGAGCAGGAGGTGGCGGGCTGCCTCGCGGAGCTGCGCCACATCGTCGACGACATGCGGCCGAGCGTCCTGGAACTGTTCGGGCTGCGCGACGCGGTCGAGGCACATCTCAACCGCAGCGTTGCCAGGGCCAAGCCGCCGATCGCGGTGCGCATCGCCGACACCAGCGACGGCAGCGCCGACGGCCTGTCGGAAACGCTTCGCACCGCGCTCTATCGCATCGTGCAGGAAGCCATCAACAATGCGGTCCGTCATGCCGCGCCAAGCCGCATCGAGGTGCAGCTGGCGTCGACGGCAACCACATTCAACGTGACCGTCACCGACGACGGGCATGGCTGCGGCGCGATCGATCCCGCCGCTCAAGGCGGCATCGGCCACATGCACACGCGAGCGGCCCTTGTCGGGGCGCGGCTGCGTTTCGAGCCGGCCGACCGCAAGGGCGGCACCAGGGTCGTGATCGAGATCGATCGCGAGTCCGCCGAGGCCGAGGCGGCGGCGTGCGGCACCGCGATAACCCAAGCTCAGCCGGTGGCGGAGGCAGTCTGATGCTGGTCATGATCGCCGAAAATGACGGGCTGCACCGCACCTTCGCGCGGCGGACCGTCGAGCAATTGTGGCCCGGCGATGTCGAGGTGATCGAAGCCGGCGACGGCGAGGACGCCATCAATCTTGCGGCGGAACGGCAGCCGCCGCATGTCGTGCTCGACCTGCAACTGCCCAAGGCGACCGGAATCGAGGTGGCGCGCGCCATCTGGAGCCAGCGCGCCGGCACGCATATCCTGTTCTGGTCCAACTTCGCCGACGAGGCCTATGTGCGCGGCGTGGCGCGCATCGTGCCGCCGGGGTCGGTCTATGGCTATGTGCTGAAATCGGCGACGGAAGAAGGCATGCGCTCGGCGCTGCGGGGCGTGTTCCGCGAGGGGCATTGCATCATCGACCGCGAGATCCGCGGCATCCAGCACCGCGTCCAGGACCGGTTCGAGGGCATCACCGACGGCGAATATGAAAGCCTGATCGACATCGCGCTCGGCCTCACCGACCGAGCGATCGCGGCGCGGCGCGGCCTGTCGATCCGCGGCGCGCAGAGCCGCATCAAGCATGTCTATGAGAAGCTCGGAATAGTGCCGCCGGAGGAAGGCGTTGGCGAGGCGTCGGTGTTCAATTCGCGCACCCGCGCGATCTATCTGGCCATGGCGCGCGGCCTGATCAACATCGATGCGCTGCGGCGCGAGCAGGAGCAGCTCGACGCCTGGCTCGCGCAGGCAACGCCGTTGCAGGAGCAGTAAGCCCCGCGATGGGTCAACAGGCTCAGCTTGAATGCTGATTGCTCTTGGCCCTCAGAACGATCGGCTCGGTCTCGATCAATCGAAGCGACCTGACCATATCAGCCGTCCGCGGCTTGTATTTGAGAAAGTGCGGCGCGGTCAGGTGGGCGTGGTAGGCGGAATGATCGACGTAGCATTCGATGACGCGCACCGTTTCGGGCGAACCTTTTATCGAGACCGCGTGCAGGAACAACACGCCGGGCTCGTTCTGCACCGAGGCCTCGATCTCTTCGGCGAGCAAGGCCCTGAAGCTGTCGAGCTGGAAGGCATCGATCTCCAGCTCCGCAATCCGTACGATCGGCCTGCCGCATCTCTCCGCCATCAATGGTTCTCCTGTCTGCAGCCGCGGATGCCGGCGCCGACTGTGCAAAACCACAGTCGGTGCTGCGCTTAGACCGCTATCGCCCGGTCCGCGTCCCGACTAGCTTTTGTCCTACAAAAACAAAAATCACGGGGAAGCGCTCATGCCGTTCGTCAGCATACGGATACTCGAGGGTCATTCGCAAAAGGGCAAGAACGAGATCTCTCGCCGGGTCACCGAGGCGATCAGCGAGGTCGCCGGACTGCCCATGGACGCGATCTGGGTGGTGATCGAGGACGTGCCGGGCAGCGACTGGTTCGTCGCCGGCAAGCCGGTGCGGGAACCCAAGAGCCCGTGATGTCGATCCCGGCGCGCGCCCGTCAGTCCGGCTTTGATGACGTCGTCGGCAATGCGGCGATGGAGCGGCTCGCCACCGGCTACGGCTTCATCGAAGGTCCGGTGTGGCATCCCTATGAGAAATGGCTGGTCTTTTCCGATATTCCGCAAAGCCGCATGTACCGGCGCAGCGCTTCCGGCGAAATCGCGGCGTTCCGCGACCCGAGCCACATGGCCAACGGCAACACGCTCGACCGGCAGGGGCGGCTGGTGACCTGCGAGCACGCCAGCAGCCGCGTTACCCGCGCCGAGCCGGGCGGCACCACGACCGTTCTCGCCAGCCATTACCAGGGCAAGCAGCTCAACAGCCCGAACGACATTGTCGTTGCTACTGGAGGCTCGATCTATTTCACCGATCCGACCTACGGCCGAGCGGAATTTTACGGCGTGCCGAGGCCGCAGGAACTGTCCTACCAGGGTGTCTACCGGATCGACGGCGACGGCGCCGGGCTGACGTTGCTTGCCGACGATTTCGCGCAGCCCAACGGGCTCTGCTTCTCGCTCGATGAATCGCGGCTCTTCGTCAACGATACCACGCGTGGCCACATCCGTGTGTTCGGCGTCGAATCCAATGGTGACCTCAATGGCGGCGCCGTATGGGCTGTGACCGAGGGCGATGCGCCAGGCGCGCCGGATGGGATGAAGATCGACAGCCGCGGCAACCTCTATTGCACCGGCCCGGGCGGCATCCATGTCTTTGACGCGTCGGGCGATCTCCTCGGCGTCATCGCGACGCCGGAAGATTGTGCCAATTTCACCTTCGGCGACGAGGACCTGCGGAGCCTCTACATCGCCGCGTCGACGTCGCTCTACCGGCTGAGGGTACGGGTGCCGGGATTGAGGCTGTTTTGAGCGGGACCGTTCGCGCTCAGATCGGATGGGAGTGAAGCCGGCCCGCAGGGGCCGGTGGGAAGTGCAGCAGTCAACACATCTGGGAGGATAATGACATGAAGAAACTACTGGTCTTGAGCGCCTTTGCAGCCATGCTCGCCTCGGGCACCGCGCTTGCCGACACGAGCGGCAAGAAGATCGCCTTCTCCAACAATTATGCCGGCAATTCGTGGCGCCAGGCGATGCTCGACAGCTACGCCATCGTCACCAAGAAAGCGGTCGAGGACAAGGTGGTGGCGGCGGCGGATGTCTTCACCACCGCCGACAAGGAAGTGCCGACGCAAGCCGCGCAGGTGCAGAACCTGATCCTGCAGGGCTATGACGCCATCGTCATCAACGCCGCCTCGCCGGATGCGCTGAACGGCGCCATCAAGCAGGCCTGCGACGCCGGCATCGTCGTCGTTTCCTTCGACGGCATCGTGACCGAGCCTTGCGCCTACCGCGTCGTCGTCGACTTCAAGGACATGGGTAGGCAGGAAGTCGAGCAGATGGCCAAGTTCCAGCCGAAGGGCGGCAATTTGCTGGAAATCCGCGGGCTGGCAGGCACCTCGATCGACGATGCCATCCATGCCGGTATCCTCGAAGGCGTCGCCGCCCATCCCGAGTTCAAGATCGTCGGCTCCGTGACCGGCGACTGGGACCAGACCACGGCGCAGAAGGCGGTGGCGACCATCCTGCCGTCGCTGCCGGAGATCGTCGGCGTCGTCGACCAGGGCGGCGACGGCTACGGCGCCGCGCAAGCGTTCGCCGCCGCCGGCAAGCCGCGTCCGACCATCATCATGGGCAACCGTCAGGACGAGCTGAAGTGGTGGAAGGAGCAGAAGGACAAGGACGGCTACCAGACCTGGTCGGCCTCGATCGCGCCCGGCGTGTCGACGCTCGCCTTCTGGGTGGCGCAGCAGGTGCTCGACGGCCGCAAGGACGTGCCGCACGATCTGCTGGTGCCGTATCTCGCCTTCACCCAGGACAATTTCGAGGCCGCGCTGCCGAAGATCAAGGAAGGCGGCGTCGCTACCCACGAATACACCCAGGAAGACGCGATCGCGGCCATCAAGGCCAACATCAAGCAATAGCGGCGCGACGTTGCCAGCCGCATCGCCGACCGGATATCGTTGAGGATGCTCCAGGCTATTGCAGACATCGTCAGGCTGGACGGCGCCGAAAAGCACTTCGGCGCCGTCCGCGCGCTCAACGGCGTCGACTTCCATGTCGGCGCCGGCGAATGCGTCGGGCTGGTCGGGCACAACGGCGCCGGCAAGTCGACGCTGATGCATATGGTTGCGGGCACGCTGCGGCCCGATGGCGGGCAGATCGCGGTGCGCGGCAATCAGGAAGCGAGCTATTCCGTGGCGCGCGCGCTCGAGCTCGGCATACGCTGCGTGTTCCAGGAGCTGTCGCTCTGCCCAAACCTCAGCGTCGCCGAGAACACGCGCATCAACCATCCCTCGCTCAGCGGGCTCGGCTGGCGGCGCAAGGCCGCCGATCTCATCCAGGCCAAACTCGACGAGATCTTTCCCGACCACGGCATCGCGGCGGACGACATTGCCGGCGATCTGTCGATCGGACGCCGCCAGATGGTCGAGGTGGCGCGCGCCTTCACGCTGACCCGCGAGCCGCTGCATCTGGTCATCCTCGACGAGCCGACCTCGTCGCTCGATGCGCACACGGCCGGCCAGCTGCTTTCATTCGTGCGCCGCTTCGTCGCCGCGGGCGGCAGCTGCATCCTGATCTCCCATGTGCTGGGCGAGGTGCTGCAGAATGCCGACCGCATCGTGGTGATGCGCGACGGCAAGGTGGTCGCCGCCGACGCCGCAAGCGCGTTCGACCGGGACAAGCTGGTCGCCGCGATGGGCGGCGCCGGGGAACATCAGAAGGCCGCCGCCGAGACCCGCAAGGTCGCGGTCGGGGCGCTCAGGGTGCGGGCGCGCCCGGCGCGGCAGCAGGATGGCAAGGAGCTTGTCGCCCGGGCGGGCGAGATCATCGGCCTTGCCGGACTCGCGGGGCATGGCCAGACGGACCTGCTGCTCGCGATCTTCTCGGCCGCCTCGCGCGCCAGGGCCGGCATCGAAGTGACGGCGCCGGTGGCGCTGGTCGCCGGCGACCGCCAGGCGGACGGCATCTTCGCCCAATGGTCGATCGCCCAGAACATCGGCATCCGCTCGCTTCAGCGCCTGCGCGACGGCCTGCTGATCTCGCCGCAGCGCGAGGCGGAGCTGGCCGAATTCTGGAAGAAGAAGATCGGCATCCGCACGCCGGACATGAACAACAACATCTATTCGCTGTCGGGCGGCAATCAGCAGAAGGCGCTGTTTGCGCGCGCGCTCGGCTCCGATGCCGAGATCGTGCTGATGGACGATCCGATGCGCGGCGTCGACATCGGCACCAAGCTCGAAGTCTACGACCTCGTGCGCGAGGAGGCCGGAAAGGGCCGCACCTTCCTCTGGTACACGACCGAAACCGAAGAGCTCGACAATTGCGACCATGTCTATGTCTTCAAGAACGGCCGCATCGTCGCCAATCTTGGACGCGACGAACTGACGGAGGAGAAGATCATCCAGTCCTCGTTCGGCGACACGGCCTGAGATGACGGCGATCGCTCCCGGCACGCTCCCCAAATCTTCCCGCGGCAGCGCGGCCCGCGCACGCATGCTGCGCAGCCTGCTGCCGGCGCTGTCGCTGGCGCTGGTGCTGATGGCCATCGCCTGGCTCAATCCGCGTGCCATCAGCTATTTCGGCTTCAACCTGATGCTGAACCTGGCGATCCCGATCGCGCTGGCGACGATCGCGCAGATGTTCGTCATCGCCGGCAATGAGCTCGATCTGTCGATCGGCACTTTCGTCGGCTTTGTCGGCTGCGTCACCGCCACCTGGCTCAGGGATGCGCCGCTCATCGGTGTCGCTGTGCTGCTCGGTTCAATCGGCGTCTACGCGCTGCTCGGCGCGCTGATCCATCTGCGCAACCTGCCCTCGATCGTGGTGACGCTCGGCATGAGCTTCGTCTGGCAGGGGCTGGCCATCCTCATCCTGCCGAAGCCGGGCGGCAAGGCTCCGGACTGGCTGCTGGCGATCATGTCTTTCAAGCCGCCCTATATCCCGTTCCCTATACTGGCGGCACTGCTCATCGCGGCGATCGTGCATTTTGGCCTGATGCGCACTTCATATGGCGTCATCCTGCGCGGTTCCGGCGGCAATGCCGCGGCGCTCAGGCGCGCCGGCTGGTCGCTGCTCAAGACAAAGATCGTGCTCTTCGCGTTGACCGGCCTGTTCGGCGTGCTTTCCGGCATGGCGCTGATCGGCATCACCACTTCGGCCGACGCCAATATCGGCAACGGCTACACGCTGCTTTCGATTGCCGGCGTCATCCTTGGCGGCGGCGAGTTCGTCGGCGGCCGGGTGTCGCCGATCGGCGCGGTCATCGGCGCGCTGACGCTGGCTTTGGCCGCCTCGCCGCTCTTGACCTTCATGCACATCCCGCCCGATTGGCAAGTGGCCGCCAATGGCGCGATCCTGATCATCGTGCTGGCGGCCCGGGTGCTGATCAGCCGCAGGGAGAGGTGAACGATGACCTCGGTCCGGATGCTGCTTGAAAAACCCTGGCTCTGGTCCTTCGTCGGCGCCGTTCTCGTGTGGGTGGCGACCGTCGCCTTCACCGGCGGCTATGGCGCCGGCGGCATGGTCACGGCGGCACTTTCGCTTGCCGTCTTCACCGTCATCGTCGGCGTCGGCCAGATGTTCGTCATCACGCTCGGCCCCGGCAATGTCGACCTGTCGCTGCCCGCCAATATCGGACTGGCGAGCGCGGTGGCGATGAAGGTTATGGGCGGCAGCGATTCGATGATCGTCGTCGGGCTGTTGGCGGCGCTCGCCTGCGGCGCGGCGATCGGCGCCATCAACTATCTGCTGATCTGGGCGCTCAGGATTCCGCCGATCATCGCGACGCTGTCGGCGAGCTTCATCATCCAGTCGGTCGACATCAGCTACGGGCGCGGCCTGCAGATCAAGCCGCCGCCGGGTTTTGCCGATTTTACCAACTGGCAGGTGCTGGGGATCCCGGTGCTGGCGATGCTGACGGTGGTCTTCACCATCGCCGCGGCGCTGGCGCTGCAGCGCATGATCTATGGCCGCTCGGTGCTGGCGATCGGGCAGAACATCCGCGCCGCCTGGCTGGCCGGCGTCAATGTCGGCCGCATCCGCTTCCTCACCTACACGCTTTGCGGCGCGCTCGGTGGCATCGACGGCGCGCTGCTTGCCGGCTATTTCCGCGGCGCCAATGTCGATATCGGCAATGAATATCTGCTCGCCTCCATCGCGGTCGTCGTCATCGGCGGCACCTCGGTCGCCGGCGGCAAGGCCAACGTGCCCGGCGTCTGGGGCGCCGGCCTGTTCCTGGTGCTTTTGCTCACCATGCTCAACACCTTCGGCGTAAGCGCCGGCGTGCGGCTGGTGCTGACCGGGCTGATCATCGTCGGGGTGATCACGGCGGCGGGTGGCGAGAAGGCTGTGCGGTGACAAGTCCGAGGAGGGGGTCGCTCTCCGGGGTCTCTCCAGCCAAATTTGACCATGTGGACAAAGGTCGGGCGTCGTTCCATAGTCCTCCCGTCTGACATGTTTTGAACGGCCGGCTCGACACGGCCGTCGAGCAGAGGGGATTTCAATGGAAAACGATCATCGCAAAACGCAACGCGCCGGCCTGTCGCGGCGCAATGTGCTGGAACTCGGCGCCCTTGGGCTGACCGCGGCGGCGCTGCCCGGCGTGGCCTTCGCCAAGGACAAGAAGCTGAAGGTGGCGGCGATCTTCGCGACGCCGATCGAGGAGCCCTGGGACAACCAGATCCATGTCGCCCTGCAGAAGGCCGAGAAGGAGCTGGGCATCGAATACAAATGGTCGGAGAAGGTGCAGACCGCCGACTTCAGCCGTGTGATGCGCGAATATGCGCAAGGCGGCTACCAGTTGGTGCTGGGCGACGCCTTCGCCGCCGAGCGCGAATCGCGGCGCACGGCAAAACAGTTCCCGAAGACGGCCTGGCTGTTCGGCTCCGGCGCCGGGCCTGCGGAACCCAATTTCGGCGTCTTCGACAACTGGATCCACGAGCCGGCCTATCTCTCCGGGCTGATCGCCGGCAAGATGTCGAAGTCGGGCACGATCGGCGCTGTCGCGGCAATGGGCATTCCGGAAGTGAACCGGCTGGTCAACGCCTTCTTCGCCGGCGCCAAGGAGGTCAATCCAAACATCAAGCGGAAGGTCGCCTTCATCGGCTCCTTCTTCGATCCGCCGAAGGCCAAGGAGGCCGCGATCGCGCAGATCGATGCCGGCGTCGACGTCATCTATGCCGAGCGTTTCGGCGTCATCGAAGCGGCGGTCGAAAAGAAGATCTACGCCATCTCCAACATGTCCGATCAGTCGAGCCTCGGACCCGACACGGTGATCACCGGCCCGGTATGGAATATGTATCCGACGGTCGAGCAGGCGATCAAGCTGGTCAAGGCGGGCGTCTTCACCGCGCAGGACTATGGCGACTTCTCGCGCATGGCCAAGGGCGGCTCCGATCTCGCCCCCTATCACAAGTTCGAGAAGACGCTGCCGGCCGAGGTCAAGGACCTGGTCGCCAAGAAGAGAGCCGAGATCCTGGAAGGCAATTTCCGCGTCGACGTCGACGAGAACACGCCGGTGTCGGATTGACCAGTACCCTCCCCCTTGCGGGGAGGGGTGCCGAGCGAAGCGAGGCGGGAGGGGTCGTCTCAACCGCTCGACCTTGACGACTGAAGATGGAGCGCGTCGCGGGCGACCCCACCCGGCCCTGCAGGCCACCCTCCCCTCGAGGGGGAGGGATATTAGGAGCATCCTTGCCCGTCCCACTGATCGAAATGCGCGGCATCACCAAGAGCTTCGGCGCCGTCAAGGCGAACGAGGGCGTAGATCTCAGCGTCGCCCCCGGCGAGATCCTTGGCCTGCTCGGCGAGAACGGCGCCGGCAAGACGACGCTCATGAACGTGCTGTTCGGCGCTTATGCGCCGGATGCGGGCGAGATCCTGGTCGAGGGCAGGCCGGTCGCCATCCACAATTCGGCCGATGCACTCGCGGCCGGCATCGGCATGGTGCATCAGCATTTTCATCTGGCGCCGCGGCTGACGGTGCTGGAAAACCTCTTGATCGGCATTGCCGGCAAGTCCGGCCGCATCGACCGCACGGGCGGGCTGGCGCGGCTGAAGGAGATCGGCCGCCAACATGGCTTACATCTCGATCCCGGCCTGCCGGTCTCGGCGCTCTCGATCGGCGAGCAGCAGCGGCTGGAAATCATCAAGGCGCTGTTTCGCGGCGCCAGGCTCCTGATCCTCGACGAGCCGACGGCGGTGCTGGCGCCCAGCGAGGTCGATGGCCTCTTCGCCGCGCTGCGCTCGATGGCGGCGCAAGGGCTCGGCATCATCTTCATCTCGCACAAGCTCAACGAAGTCAGGGCGCTCACGCATCGTTGCGTCGTGCTTCGGCATGGCAAGGTCGCCGGCCGCGTCGATCATCTGGCAGGAACCACCTCGGCCGAGATGGCCAAGCTGATGTGCGGCCACGAAATCATGCCGCCGATCAAGGAGGTCTCGACGCCGGGCGCGCCCGTGCTGACGCTCGACGGCGTTTCCACCTCAGGTCATGGCGGCACGCCGCTGCGCGAGGTCTCGCTCTTCGTCCGCGCCGGCGAGATCCTCGGCGTTGCCGGCGTCTCCGGCAATGGCCAGCGGGCGCTGGCTGATGTGATCTCCGGCATGCTGTCGCCGAGTGCCGGTTCGATGACGATAGCCGGCAAAGCAGTTGCACAATTTTCGCCGCGGGCGCTGCAGGCGCTCGGACTCGGCCGCATCCCGGAAGACCGGATGACGACCGGGCTGGTCACCAACCTGCCTTTAGCCGACTCCATGGTGCTGCCCCGCATCGGCACCGAGGCCTTCAGCCGCATGGGGCTGCTCGATCCGGTGGCGATCCGCGCCTTCGCCGAAGCGCAGATCAAGGCCTATGACATACGCTGTCCCGGGCCCATGACGCGCGCCGGCGCGCTTTCCGGCGGCAATCTGCAGAAGGCGCTTTTGGCGCGCGAGCTCGCCTTCGACCCGAAGGTGCTGATCGTTTCGCAGCCGACGCGCGGCCTCGACATCGGCGCTGCACGGTTCATCCACGAAAAATTCCTGGCCATGCGGGCGAAGGGTTGCGGGATCATCGTGATTGGCGAGGATCTCGAGGAATTGCTGATGCTCTGCGACCGCATCACGGTGATGTATGAGGGTCGCATCGCCGGCACGCTTTCCGGCCCGGAGGCCACCGTCGCGAGGCTTGGGCTGCTGATGACCGGCGCGGAGGGGAGGGCGTAGAGCGATGGAATTGCCTCGGGAGCACGCCTGATGTTCCGTCTCGAAGTCCGCACGTCGACGCCGGCCTGGTTCAATCTCGCCCTGCCGCTGCTCGCCATCGCCGTCGCGCTGGTTTTGTGCAGCGGTCTCATCGCTGTCGCCGGCGCCGGTGTCATCGAGGCCTATGGCGTGATGCTCTCGGCCTCGCTCGGCGACAGCTACGCAATCACCGAGACGCTGGTGCGCGCCGCGCCGATGATCTTCACCGGCCTTGCGGTGGCGATCGCCTTCCGCGCCAAATTCTGGAACATCGGGGCCGAAGGCCAGCTGCTGGCCGGCGCGGTTGCGAGTTGTGCCGTAGGCGCCATCCCGATGCCGGGACCGCTCGCCATCCTGCTGATGGCGCTGGCCGGCGCGGCGGCCGGCGCCCTCGTCGCGCTGGTGCCGGCGACGTTGCGCGTCAAATTCAAGGTCGACGACGTGGTCAGCTCGCTGCTGCTCAACTCGGTCATCTATTACGCGCTGATGGCGCTGATCGAGGGGCCCTGGAAGGACACCTTTTCCGGTTATCCGATCTCGCCGCCAATCGAGGATTCCGCCTATTTCCCGGTGCTGATCGAAGGCACAAGGCTGCATATCGGCGTCGTCGTGGCGCTGATCGCAGCGCCCGTTTGCTGGTTCCTGATCGCGCGCACCACGCTCGGCTTCCGCATCCGCGTCACCGGCGAGAATGCGGAGGCGGCCCGCTATGGCGGCATCAATACCCAGCGCGTGCTGCTCTCCACCGCGCTGCTTTCCGGCGCGCTGGCCGGACTGGCCGGCGTCGGCGAGGTTGGTGGCGTCCATTTCCAGGTGATGAGCGACATCTCGCCGGGCTACGGCTATTCCGGCATCGTCGTCGCCATGCTCGCCCGGCTCAATCCGCTCGGCGTCGTGCCGGCCGCGATCTTCCTTGCCGCGGTCATGACCGGCGCCGAGGCGATGTCGCGCGCGACCGGCGTGCCGGCCTTCCTCAGTGAGGTCATCCAGGGTACGGCGCTGCTTGCGATGCTGGTGGCGCTGCTCTTCACCGCCTACCGCATCCGCCGCGTGGGGGCGCCCGCATGAGCGCGGTGTTAGAGCAGATTTTTCAGGTCGGCTTTCTCGCCGCCATCATCCGTATCGCCACACCGCTCGCCTTCGCCACGCTAGGCGAGATGTTTTCCGAGCGGGCGGGCGTGCTCAATCTCGGCATTGAAGGCATCATGCTGTTGGCGGCCATGGCCGGGTTCACCGCCGCGAGCCTGAGCGGCAGCCTGTGGCTGGGCGTGCTGGTGGCCGTGCTTGTCGGGGCGGCGATGGGCGCGGTGCATGGGCTGTTCACGGTGGTCTTGGGCCTCAGCCAGCATGTCTGCGGCATCGGCGTGACGCTGTTCTGCTCTGGGCTCGCCTATTTCCTCTACCGGCTGATCTTCGGCCAGCAATCGGTGCCGCCCAGCATCAAGGGCTTTCAGCCGGCGCCGATCCCCCTGCTGTCGGACATTCCGATCCTGGGGCCGGCGGTGTTCAACCAGTTCACGCTGGTTTATCTCGCGATCATCGCCGTTCCGTTTGCCGCCTTCGTCCTCTACCGCACGCCCTGGGGGCTGTCGGTGCGCATGGTCGGCGAGAACCCGCGCGCGGCGGATTCCGCCGGCGTCAGCGTGATCGCCACGCGCTTCCAGGCCGTGATCCTCGGCGGCGCGCTGATGGGTCTTGCCGGCGCCTTTCTCACCATGGCGCAGTTCAACGCCTTCACCTTCGGCGTGGTGTCGGGGCGCGGCTGGGTGGCGATCGCGCTGGTGGTGTTCGGCCGCTGGGACCCGTGGCGTTCGGCGGGCGCGGCATTGCTCTTTGCCTTCGTCGACGCGCTGCAGCTCAGGATGCAGGCCAGCGGCCTCGGGCACATCCCTTACGAAGCCTTCCTGATGCTGCCCTTCATCTTCACCATCGTCGCCATGGCCTTCATTTCGCGCAACGCGGTCGCGCCTTCGGCGCTGCTGAAGCCGTTTCGACGCGAGGAACGGTAGGTAGATTCTTTCCTCTCCCCCGATCGCCGGGGTAGAGGAAGGGCGCCAAGCTTGGGACGCCTCAGATCGCCGTGAAGGCGTTGTCGACGAAGAGATGCGCGCCGTTGACGAAGCTCGATTCGTCGCTCGCCAGGAACAGCGCCGCCTTGGCCACTTCCTCCGGCTCGCCGATGCGGCCCTGTTGCGCGGCCATGGCGGCATCGGAAACATCGACGCCGAGCTTGCCGAGGTCGGCGACCTCGCGCATTCCGTGCGGCGTGCGGATGAAGCCGGGACAGATGGCATTGCAGCGGATGTTGCGATCGCGGAACTCCACCGCGATGGCACGCGCGAACATATGGCAGGCGCCTTTAGTGGTGTCATAGAGCACTTCGTTCGGCGTCGCCGCCACCGCCGAGATCGACGAGGTGCAGACGATCGAGCCGCCGCCGGCGGCGATCATGCCCGGCAGCACCGCGCGCGTCATCAGGAACATCGAACGCACATTGACGGCGTGCAGCCAGTCCCATTCCTGCAGAGTCGTCTCCAAGAAGGGTTTAATCACAATGGTGCCGGCGTGGTTGAACAGCACGGTCACCAGCCCGAATTTTTCCGCGGCCGCCTTCGCCGCCGCCTCGACCTGCGCCTCATCGGAAACGTCGGCTACGAAATGCTCCGCATCATGGCCGCGCGCGCGGATCGCCGCGGCGGTCTTGCCGGCGGCCTCGCCATTGCGGTCGATGATCGCAACCTTGGCGCCTTCGGCGGCAAACAGCTCGGAAGCCGCTCCACCCATGCCCGTCGCGCCACCCGAGATGATGGCGACCTTGCCCGCCAGCCTTCCACCCATGTTTTTCTCCCTGAGTCCTGTGAGACTATTTTGATGCTATCCCCTCGCGTACCGAGTAGCCAAGCGCTTGAACGAGGCCGTTTGCCGCCGAAAAGCCGGAGCTACAGGCATTTTGTCGGATCCTCCGGTGGCGCATCCCCGCACGTTTTCGATCTCGGCTGAGAATAAACGCCCCTCAAGTTGCCGTTTCCGAGGACGTCCTTCCAAAAACGGGCGAAAAATAGCACTCGACAAAGTCTACTATCTTTATAGATTAATAGCCGAGACGGAGGTTCGACCATGACCTACATGCAGAATGCTCAGCGCAAGGGCCAGAGGCTGACCGCCGACCAGAGCTGGAGGCCCGCCTATGGCGGAACCTTCGCCTATCTCGTTTTCGCGCTGGCATTCGTGTTCACCGGCGCGGTGGTGCTTGGGATCATCCCCTGACAGAGCCGGGGCCTACGGCCCCGCCGTCCAAAAATCTGAGTTGGAGTAACCGGAGAAGATAACTGGCCGAGCGCCAGGCGCGCCTGCGCGCATTGGATTGTTCGAGGTGGAGCGGGGCAAGCCAACGTGACGGAGGAGATGGCAATGCCGATCGAGTTCACGCATGTTCCCGGTGAGCCTGCGAATGGCAGCTTCTTCTACGATTTCGCCGAGACGGCGACCAAGCTGTCGCTGATCGAGGATGCGGGGTTCCGCAAGCTGGTGATCGACGATCCGGCCGGCCTGCTCGCCAACATGGACATCGCCGCGCAGACGCTCGACCGCACCCCGGCGCTGGAAGTGGTGCTGACGCACTGGGCCGGCGTGGTCGAGCCGACCGTGGCGGCAAGGCAGCTCGCGGCGCTCGACTTGAGAGGCGGCGGCCGCCTGTCGCTCAGGATGCTGAGCGAGCCGCTCCAGGACAGTGATGCCGAGGCGCGGCCGGTCGGCCACAGCGTGGTGTGGCAGCGCATCGACGAATATCTTGTGCTGTTGAAGCGGCTGTGGTCGAACGACGAGCCCTTCGACCATGAAGGCGCCTTCTACAGCGTCAAAGGCGGTTACGTGCCGCGCAAGGGCCCGCATGGCGGCGACCTCACCATCCGGCTCGGCGGCCAGTCCGGCACCGCGCTGAAGGTCGCCGGCCGGCATGCCGATATATTCGAGCTGGCGGCCGGCTCGCCGGACGAAGTCGCGCAGCTGATGCAGCGTGTGCGCGGCGCTGCAGCCGAGCACGGCCGCGTCGGCAGATTGCGCTTCGCGCTTCCCGTCCGCATTCGCCCCGAAGGCTGGTCCGGCGCCTCCGACCACAAGGCGGTCGAGGTCGCGGGGCCGCCGGCGCGGCTTGCGCTCTCGCTGTTGCCCTATGCCGCGCTAGGCATCGAGGAATTCATGATCTGCGGTATCGACCGTCCCAGCGAGATCGCGCGGATCGGCCGCGAGACGGTCACGCTGATCGCGAAATTCGCTGGCGCGGTGCGACGCCGACACCCTGGCGCCAGGAACGTTCGCGTCGCGCTCGTTCACCGGGGCACACCTTCGGTGAAATCGCCGGATGGCGGTGAGACCGGCCGCTGCGGCTGCCGGTTTCATCAAGACGGGACATAGTGAAGACATTGATCAAGGTCACTGCGGTTGACATGGCTTGGCTCCGTCTGTCCTGGCGGCGGCGGCTAACCGTGAAGACGAAAGCGTCGCCGGCAACGGAACGGTGCACGCAAAAAGATTTGTGACCGATGGATTCTTGTGATCCCGAAATCCCGATATCAATCCCGTTCTTCTGCGATCCGCGACAGCGCGGCGATGACCGCCTCCGAGCTCGCCAGCGCGCCGAAGACGCCGTCCTCGACCGTCACCATATGCAGCGCGGCTTCGTGCGCCCGGCCGTCGCCGCTGGCGCAGGCGTCCGCAATCGTCAGGCATTGGAAATTGCGGTCGCAGGCCTCGCGCAGCGTCGTGTGAACGCAGACATCGGTCGTGCAGCCGGTGAACATCAGATGGGTGATGCCGCGCGCCCTCAGCACCAGTTCCAGATCCGTATAGGTGAAGGCGCCGTTACAGGTCTTGTCGACAATGATGTCCTCGGGCCTGACTTCTATGTCGGCGACGATCTGGAAGCCTGGGCTGGAGCGCAGCAGGATATCGGTGCCGTCCAGTCCCGCCCGCTTGCGGCGCCATTTTTCGTAAGCCGTCATATCGGCCATGTCGGCGCGGTAGCCTTGCCTCGTATGGACGATTGCGAGGCCGGCGGCGCGCGCGGCCGCAATCAGCCGATTCACCGTCGGCAGAATGGCCCGCAGCGGCGAAGGGTCATAGCCTTTCCTGGCGAAATAGCCTGTCGGCGACAGGAAATCCTCCTGCAGGTCGATCACGAGCAGGGCGGTGTCTTGCGGCACCAGCATTCCGTCATAGGGGAAGTCGAACGGGGTCGCCCTGATCATCGCCTGCTGCCTCGGTTGTGGCTGACATGGTGGCCCAGCGACGGCGTCGCAGTCCAGACCTCACGGCGTCCCCGGCTACCGGCGCGCGACCCGGATATTTGATGGTGATGGACATCTTAATAGTTGACTCGCTAACTCATGTTTTCTAGTCAGACGGCATTGGCGTGCAATGATGAAGCGAGGACTAGCCTTGTCCCGGAACAGTCTTTTTGTGGTGCTGGCCGCGTTCGCCATTCTTGCGGCCGGCTCCTTTCTTCCCGACGTCGCGCTGGCGCAGGAGCAGCCGGCACCCGCGGCACCGGCCGCACAAGCGCCCGCTCAGCAGCCCATAACAGCTCCGGCAGCCGTGCAGGCAGCTCAGGCCCCGGCCGCGGCACAGCCCCCGGCGACGGAGGCACCAACCGCTGCCGCACCGACCGAACCGCGCGTTCAGCCGGCGCCGGGCACTGCCGGGGGCGAAGAGACTTCCGCCATTGCGCTGACGCTGCCGCATGACCTGTCGCCCTGGGGCATGTTCATGAATGCCGACATCGTGGTGAAGGCGGTGATGGTCGGACTTGCTCTCGCTTCTCTGGTCACCTGGACGATCTGGCTCGCCAAGTCGCTGGAGATCCTCGGCGGCAAGCTCAAGGCGCGGCGCGCGGCGAACGCGATCGGCAATGCCGCGACGCTGATGCAGGCCGGCCGCGCGCTCGGCCACAGCGGCGGCCCGGGCGCGCTGCTGGTGCGGGCGGCGGAGGAAGAGCGCGCGCTCTCGGCCGGCGCGTTGGATCACATCTCGGGCGACGGCCTGAAGGAGCGCGTCACCTCGCGGCTGTCGCGCATCGAGGCGGCAGCGTCCCGGCGCATGTCGCGCGGCACCGGCCTACTCGCCACCATCGGCTCCACGGCGCCCTTCGTCGGCCTGTTCGGCACCGTCTGGGGCATCATGAACGCCTTCATCGGCATCTCGCAGGCGCAGACCACCAATCTTGCGGTGGTGGCGCCGGGCATCGCCGAAGCCCTGCTCGCCACGGCAATGGGTCTGGTGGCTGCGATCCCGGCGGTGGTGATCTACAACGTCTTCGCGCGATCGATAGCCGGCTACAGGCAGATCCTCGCCGACGCCTCGGCAGGCGTCGAGCGGCTGGTCAGCCGCGACCTCGATTTTCGCACTGTGCCGCCGGCAACCGCGTTGGCAGCGGAGTGAGCGGCCAATGGCGGCGCGGATTCGCGAGACGGCCGGCGACGATCTCGAGGAAAGCCACGAGATCAACGTCACCCCGTTCATCGACGTCATCCTGGTGCTTTTGATCAACTTCATGGTCGCGGCTCCGCTTGCGACCGTCGACGTCAATGTCGACCTGCCCGGGTCGACGGCGACGCCGGCGCCACGGCCGGAGACACCGCTGTTCCTGACGCTGAAAAGCGATCTTTCTCTGGCGATCGGCAATGAGGCTGTGCCGCGACCGAGCTTCGCCACCGTGCTCCACATCCGCACCAAGGGCGACAAGCAGACGCGCATCTTCCTGCGCGCCGACAAGACGGTGGGCTATGGCGAGCTGATGGAGGTAATGAACCTGCTGCGCGCTGCGGGCTACCTCAAGATTGCGCTGGTCGGGCTGGAGACGGCGTCCGGCACCGGGGCTGCGGCCGCGGGCGCCACCTCCGCGCCGGCGACAAGCGGAAGCGCGGCGCAATGACGCAAGCGATCGCCGCCTTGTCCACCCAGCCACGCTTCGGCTTCCGCGAAGCCGGTCTGTGGGCAAGCGCGGCCACGGTTATTTTCGCCGCGCATGTCGCGGTCGCTTATGCGGTGCAGAATCTGAGCTTTACCGAGGTGCCGGACGGCGGCGCGCCGCCGGCGCTGGCTGTCGAAATGGCGCCGCTGCCGACGACGCCTGCCGTGCCGGAAGAGGCGGCCATGCTGGACACGGTCGCGTCGGACCAGCCAGATGCGGCGGAGGAGACGGAAAAGCCCGCCGAAGTGAAACCGGTGACCGATCCGGCGCCGGTCATGAAAAGGGTCGAGCCGGTCGCCGAGCCGCCGGTCGTTTCCGACAAGGCGGCGGAGGCCGAACCGGTGGAGACAGCAGCTGCGCTCAGCGAGCGGCCGCCGCTGGACGAGGTCGTGCCCGACCCAGTCGAGACGGTTACTCCCGACGGCTCCGTTCCGCTGCCGCAGCCAAAGCCTGTCGAGGCGCAGCCGAAGGCAAGCCAACCCGTCGAGGCGAGGAAAAAAGCGGAAAAGAAGCCGGTCGAAAAGCCGAACCAGAGGAAAAGGGCAAAGGCCGCGCCGCCAAAGGCCGTGACGATGGCCAGCATCGATGCCAACGCAGGCGCGAAAGCCGCCGCGCCGCAATCCTCCGAGTCGGTGTCGCGATCGAGCGTCAGCCCGTCGCGCTGGAATTCCAGCTTGGCGGCATGGATCAGGCGGAATATCCGGTATCCGAGCGCGGCGCGCTCCAGGCGCGTCGAGGGCACGCCTACCGTAACCTTCACGGTAGACGTCTCCGGCAGGGTGGTCTCTGCCCGGCTGGCGCAATCCTCGGGCGATCCGGATCTCGATCGCGCCGCGCTCGGCGTGTTGCAGGGCGCGTCGGTGCCGGCGCCGCCGGCCGAACTCGGCGCCCACGTCACCCGCACCGCGCCTTTCGTCTTCAGCCTGCGCGATTAGATGCCCCGCCGCGCCATGCAACTTTGAGGCTTGACTGGCGGGCGGTAGGGAATAGGGTAGCTGCGAACATATCGGCCTCGGTCGCCGGACGGCAAGAATGCCTCGTATGCCTCGCCTGTCGGCGGCGGCTGCGGGGCTTTTTCATTTTTGGGGCATTGCTTGAAACGGCGTATCGAGATCGGCGTCCTCTATTCGCGATCCGGCAGCTACCAGCTCGTCTCGGACGCGTGCCGTACGGGCGCGATGCGGGCGATCGCCGACATCAATGCCGACCGAAGCTGCGGGATCGAGCTGGTGCCGGTCGAACGCGATCCGCAAAGCAATGCCGACCGCTACGCCTCACTTTGCGAGGATATCTTCCGGACCAGCAGCGCCCGCCACGTGATCGGCTGCATTACCTCCTGGAGCCGCAAGGAGACGATCCCTGTGCTGGAGAAGGCGGGCGGCATGCTCTGGTATGCCTGCCCCTATGAGGGGTTCGAGGCCAACGAGCATGTCGTCTACATGCATGCCTGCCCGAACCAGCATCTGGTTCCGCTGATGGCTCATGTAGCGCCGCGTTTCGGCGCCAACGGCTTCCTGCTCGGCTCGAACTATATCTGGGGCTGGGAGATGAACCGCGTCGCGCGCGACCTGATCGCCGACGCTGCGGGCAAGGTGCTCGGCGAGCGCTACCTGCGCATCGGCGAAACCGACGTTTCGCGCCTGATCGATGAAATCCGCGCCACGCGGCCGAACTTCATCCTCAACAACCTCATCGGCACCTCGTCCTATGCCTTCCTGGCGGCATATCGCGACTTGGGACGCGAGAATGCGGCCTTCAAGGCCGATGCCTGCCCGGTCATATCCTGCAATCTCACCGAGGGCGAGTTGCCGGCGATCGGCGAAACGGGCAGGGGCCATTTGTCGGCCGGACCCTATTTCGCGCCGCGCCCGGCTGCCTTCGCCTCGTCCTTCGAGGCGTCCGCCTATGCATCGGTGCAAGTGATGGCGGACGTGCTCTCCGGCGATCCCGACGCCGGCCCGGCGGCGTTCTCAAAAGCCTTCGCCGGGCGCCGCTTCACGACCCGCCTGGGGCCTATCGCAATCGATCCGCACACGCAGCATGCAACCCTGCCGGTGATCATCGGGCGCATCGCCGATGGATTTTTCGAGGTCGTCAGCCGCGAGGAAGAGGTGGCGCCCGATCCCTATCTGTCGCGTTACGACCCGGCGAAGACCTTCGGCCGTCCGCGGCTCAGGGTGGTGTCGTGAGCCGGTCCGCACGCATCCCCAATCTCGGCGGCGCGCGGGCCTTCGTGCTGCATCGCCCGCACGCGACGGTGCAGGCGATCACCAGGCAGCTGTCGGCGATCGGCCTTGAGGCGGTCGAATGCTGGCCGCAATTGCCGGCAGAGGCGCTTGCCGCGGATTTCGTCTTCTTCGACGCCGATCTCGGCTTCGACGAGCAGTTCCCGTGGCAGCCGGGCGAGGCGCCGATGCCCCTGGTGGCGCTGATCGGTTCGGAAGCGCCGGGCCGCATCGAATGGGCGCTGTCGCAAAAAGCCGACGCGCAATTGTTGAAACCGGTCGGCAATGCGGGCGTGTACAGCGCGCTGCTGATCGCCCGGCAAAGCTTCGAGGCGGGGAAACGGCTGGCCGACGAGATCGCGTCGCTGCGCCAGCGCGTCGGCGAGCGCCAGACCATCGTGCGCGCGGTCGCGGCGCTGTCGAAAGGCAGCGACGACGATCGCGCCTATGCGCAGTTGCGGTCGCTGGCGATGAGCTGGCAGATCAGCGTCGAGGAAGCGGCCCGGCGGATCGTGGCGATGACGGAAAACGAGGATGGCGGTGACCAATCCGATCGCGCCTGATCTCCCGGCGCCGGGCCAAATGCCGGTCAAGCCGCGCGCCGGCGTCTGGCGCCGGCTGCTCAAGCGGCCGCTGGCGCTGCTCGGACTCTTCATCGTCGCCATCGTGCTTGCTGGCGCCATCCTGGCGCCGTGGCTGACCGGCTACGATCCCAACGAGCAGATGTTCGACGGACTGACGCTGGAAGGTTCGCCCTTGCCGCCGAACGCCAAGTTCTGGCTGGGCACCGACCTGCTCGGCCGCGACCTGTTGACCCGCATCCTGTTCGGCGCCCGCACCTCGCTGATCATCGGCATCGTCGCCAACGGCGTGGCGCTTCTGATCGGTACGCTGGTCGGCGTCACGGCCGGTTATTTCCGCGGCTGGATCGGCAGCGCGCTGATGCGCTTCACCGACCTGATGATGGCCTTCCCGGCACTGCTTCTCGCCATCTGCCTGGCGGCGGTGTTCGAGCCGAGCCTTTGGATCGTTGCCATGGTGATCGCGCTGGTCAACTGGGTGCAGACCGCGCGCGTCATCTACACCGAAACCTCGTCGCTGTCGGAGCGCGAGTTCATCGATGCCGAGCGCACGATAGGGGCGAGCGCGCCGCGCATCCTGTTGCGCCATATCCTGCCGCATCTGCTGCCGACCATCATCGTCTGGGGCACGCTCGGCATCTCGACCACGGTGCTGCTCGAAGCCACGCTCAGCTATCTCGGCATCGGCGTGCAGCCGCCGACGGCCTCCTGGGGCAACATCATCTTCGAGAACCAGACCTATTTCCAGGCGGCGCCCTGGCTGGTGTTCTTCCCCGGCGCCGCGATCCTGGCGCTTGCGCTTGCCTTCAACCTGATCGGCGACGCGCTGCGCGACATCCTCGACCCGACGCAGAGGGGGCGGGCATGATCGCCTATCTCGGCCGACGTCTCATCCAGTCGCTGCTCATCCTGCTCGGCGTCTCGCTGATCACCTTCGCGCTGCTCTATCTGCTGCCGGCTGATCCAGTGCGCCAGATCGCCGGCCGCAGCGCGACGCCCGACACGGTTGAAAACATCCGCAGGCAGCTCGGCCTCGACCAGCCCTTCATCGTCCAGTACTGGCACTATCTCACAAGGCTGCTCAGCGGCGATCTCGGCCGCTCCTACATCCAACGCTCTGAAGTCACCGAGCTCATCGTCTCGCGGCTGCCGGCGAGCCTGCTTCTGATGGTCGGCGCCATCCTGTGCGAGCTCGCGATCGGCCTTACCATGGGCCTGATCGCCGCCGTCAAGCGCGGCACCTCCACCGATCAGACCTTGATGGTCGCCTCCTTTGTCGGCGTCTCGGCGCCGCAATTCGTCGTCGGCCTGCTCCTGCTCTATGTCTTCGCCGTCCGGCTCGGCTGGTTCCCGATCGGCGGCTACGGCAGTTGGCGGCATCTTGTGCTGCCCTCGCTGACCATGGGCATACTCGGCGCCGGCTGGTATGCGCGCATGATGCGCTCGTCGATGATCGACGTTCTGCGCCAGGACTATATGCGCACCGCCCGCGCCAAGGGCCTGGCGCGCGGCGCCATCCTGTTCCGCCATGCGCTGCCCAACGCCATCCTGCCGGTGGTCGCCATGATCGGCATCGACATCGGCGTCTTCATGGGCGGCATCGTGGTGGTCGAAAGCGTCTTCGGCTGGCCCGGCATCGGCCAGCTCGCCTGGCAGGCCATCCAGCGCGTCGACATCCCGATCATCATGGGCGTCACCCTGGTCTCGGCCTTCGCCATCGTGCTCGGCAACCTGCTGGCCGACGTCATCGCGCCCTTCATCGACCCCCGAATTAAACTCAGATGAACAAGGCAACAACCAGAGAAAGGGAACAGTGACGTGAGACGATTTCTGGCATCCACCGTGGCGGCCTCGGCGCTTGCGCTGATGCTCGGCATGGCAAGCGCGATGGCCGACGATGCGATCGACCCTAACGCCAAGCAGGGCGGCGCCATCACCATCACCTACAAGGACGATGTCGCGACGCTCGATCCGGCGATCGGCTACGACTGGCAGAACTGGTCGATGATCAAGAGCTTGTTCGACGGGCTCATGGATTACGAGCCCGGCACCACCAAGCTGAAGCCCGACCTTGCCGAAAGCTACGAGATCTCGCCGGACGGCAAGACCTTCACCTTCAAGCTGCGCCACGGCGTGAAGTTCCACAATGGCCGGGAGATGACGGCCGACGACGTCAAATACTCGCTCGACCGCGTCACCAATCCGAAGACGCAGAGCCCGGGCGCCGGCTTCTTCGGCTCGATCAAAGGCTATGACGAGGTCGCCGCCGGCAAAGCGAACAGCCTCTCCGGCGTCACCGCGGTCGATCCCTACACGATCAAATTCGAGCTGACCCGGCCGGACGCCACCTTCCTGCATGTCATGGCGATCAATTTCTCGCATGTGGTGCCGAAGGAGGAGGTCGAGAAATACGGCGCCGACTTCGGCAAGCATCCGGTCGGCACCGGCGCCTTCAAGCTTGCCGAATGGACGCTCGGCCAGCGCATCGTCTTCGAGCGCAACCCCGACTACTGGCACAAGAGCCTGCCGCATCTCGACAAGATCACCTTCGAGATCGGCCAGGAGCCGATCGTGGCGCTGCTGCGCCTGCAGAAGGGCGAGATCGACGTGCCCGGCGACGGCATTCCGCCGGCCAAGTTCCAGGAGGTGATGAACGATCCGGAGCAGAAGGCCCGCGTCGTGGTGGGCGGGCAATTGCACACCGGCTACATCACCATGAACACCACCATGCCGCCCTTCGACAATGTGAAGGTGCGCCAGGCGGTGAACACGGCGATCAACAAGGACCGCATCGTTCAGATGATCAACAACCGCGCGGTGCCGGCCAATCAGCCGCTGCCGCCGTCGATGCCCGGTTACGACAAAGCTTTCAAGGGCTACCCCTATGACGTCGCCAAGGCCAAGGCCCTGCTTGCCGAGGCCGGCCACCCCGATGGCTTCGAAACGCAGTTGTTCGCCATGAACACCGACCCCAATCCGCGTATCGCGCAGGCGATCCAGCAGGATCTGGCGGCCATCGGCATCAAGGCCAGCATCCAATCGCTCGCCCAGGCCAACGTGATTGCCGCCGGCGGCGACAAGTCCGGCGCGCCGATGATCTGGTCGGGCGGCATGGCCTGGATCGCCGATTTCCCGGATCCGTCCAACTTCTACGGACCGATCCTCGGCTGCGCCGGCGCGGTGCCGGGCGGCTGGAATTGGGCGTGGTACTGCAACAAGGATCTCGACGCCAAGGCGGCCGAAGCCGATTCGGTCGTCGATCCGGCAAAGTCCGCGGATCGCGAGAAGATGTGGAGCGCGATCTACGACAAGATCATGGAGGACGCGCCCTGGGCGCCGGTCTTCAACGAGCAGCGCTTCACGCTGAAGTCGGCCCGCATGGGCGGCGCCGACAATCTCTATGTCGACCCGGTCCATATCCCGATCAACTACGACAATGTGTATGTGAAAGATGTGCAGTAACTGCGACTACACCATCCACGGGCGCCATCACCACTTCGGCTGGGACAATTCCTTTGCCCCGGCCGAGCGCGTGGCACCTGGCTCGACGATCGAGTTCCAGTGCCTGGATTCTTCCGGCGGGCAGCTCAAGGCCGACAGCACCGTCGGCGATATCGCCAATCTCGATTTCGGCATGATCAACCCGGTGACCGGGCCGATCTTCGTCGAGGGCGCCGAGCCCGGCGACGCGCTGAAGGTGACGATCGAAATGTTCAAGCCGTCCGGCTTCGGCTGGACGGCGAACATTCCGGGCTTCGGTCTGCTTGCCGACGACTTCAAGGAGCCGGCACTCAACATCTGGAAATATGACCCCGGCTCGCTCGAGCCGGCGCTGTTCGGCAGACAAGGCCGCGTGCCGCTGAAGCCGTTTGCCGGCACGATCGGCAACGCGCCGGGCGAGATGGGCCACCATTCGGTGGTGCCGCCGCGGCGCGTCGGCGGCAATCTCGACATAAGGGACCTTGCCGCCGGCACCATTCTCTATCTGCCGGTGGAAGTGGCAGGCGCGCTGTTTTCGGTCGGCGACACGCATGCCGCGCAGGGCGACGGCGAAGTGTGCGGCACTGCGATCGAGAGTCCGATGGACGTCGTGCTCAAGCTCGACCTGGTGAAGGACGCGCGGCTGAAGACGCCGCGCTTCACCACGCCGGGCCCGGTGACGCGGCATCTCGACGCCAAAGGTTATGAGGTGACGACCGGGATCGGGCCCGACCTGATGACCGGCGCCAAGCAGGCGGTCAGTCAGATGGTCGACCTGCTGGCCGGCCGATACAAGCTCGACCCGGTCGACGCCTATATGCTGGTCTCGGTCTGCGGCGATCTCAGGATCAGCGAGATCGTCGACATGCCGAACTGGGTGGTGTCGTTCTACTTCCCGCGCTGCGTGTTTGAATGAGAGGTCGGCGCCCCACCCCCGCCCCGCTGCTTCGCAGCGACCCTTCCCACAAGAGGGAGGGTAAAACGCCAGCGCCCTACCTCCCCCTCGTCGGGAGGTCGGACCAAAGGTCCGGGTGGGGACCGGCGCTCCGACTTGCTCGGGGAGAGCAATGACGCAAAGCGTTCGCGAAGTTCCATCAGCGCTGGCCGGCGAGGCGGTGCTGGAAATCGCCGGCCTCAGCGTCAGCGTGCGCGGCGAGGATGGCGAGCGCGAGGTGGTATCCGGCCTGTCGCTGTCTCTCAAACGCGGCGAGACGCTGTGCATCGCCGGCGAGTCCGGCTCCGGCAAGTCGATGACCGCGCTGGCAATCATGCAATTGCTGCCGCAGCCGGCCGGCCGCATCGCCGCCGGCACGATCCGGCTTCGCGATAAGGATGGCAGTGCCGTCGAGCTGACGGTGCTCGACGAACGGCGCATGCGCGACATCCGTGGCGACCGCATCGCCATGATCTTCCAGGAGCCGATGACCTCGCTCAATCCGGTGCTGTCGATCGGCCGGCAGCTCACCGAGTCGATCGAGGCGCATACCGGTGTATCCCACACGGAGGCCAAGCTGCGCGCGGTCGCGGCGCTAAAGGCGGTGCGCATCTCCGAGGCCGAAAGCCGGCTGAAACAATTTCCGCACGAGCTGTCCGGCGGCATGCGCCAGCGGGTGATGATCGCGATGGCGCTGGCGCTCGAACCCGCCGTGCTGATCGCCGACGAGCCGACGACGGCGCTCGACGTGACCGTGCAGGGCGAGGTGCTGGAACTGCTGCGCGACCTGCAGCGCCAGCACGGCACCAGCGTGATCCTGATCACCCACGACATGGGCGTCGTGGCCGAAATGGCCGATCGGGTGATCGTCATGCGCAACGGCCGCATGGTCGAAGAGGGGACGACATCGGCTATTTTTGCCAGGCCGCAAGCCGCGTATACGCGCGAGCTCCTTGCCGCCGTTCCGCGCATCGGCTCCGGCGCGCGCCGCCGGGCTTCCGGCGAGTCCGACGTGGCGGCAATGCAAGACAAGGTGGCGGTCGTGAAAGACCTGCATGTCCGCTTCGACCTGCGCGGTGGCTTCTTCGGCCGCGTCAACCGAAGGGTGCATGCCGTCGAAGGCATTAGCTTCTCGATCGCGCCGAACGAGACGCTGGCGCTGGTCGGCGAATCCGGCTGCGGCAAGTCGACCACCGCCAAGGCGCTGGCCGGCCTCGTTCCTTATAGCGGCGGCGTGACGATCGGCGGACGCGAATTGTCCCGCCTCGGGCGCGACGAGCGCAAGGCGGTGCGACGAGACGTGCAGATGGTCTTCCAGGACCCTTATGCCTCGCTCGACCCGCGCATGCGCGTCGGCGAGCTGGTGGCGGAGCCGCTGCTGATCCATGGCATCGGCTCGAAGGAAGAACGGCGGGGGCGCGTGGCAGCGCTGTTCGAGCGGGTCGGTCTCTCGTCTGAGCAGATGGAGCTTTATCCGCATGAATTCTCGGGCGGCCAACGCCAACGCATCTGCATCGCGCGGGCGCTGGCGCTGAGGCCGAAGCTGATCATCGCCGACGAGAGCGTTTCGGCGCTCGACGTTTCGGTGCAAGCGCGCGTGCTCGATCTCTTGAAGGAGCTGCAGCGCGAATTCGGCGTCGCCTATCTGTTCATCTCGCACGACATGGCGGTGGTCGAAAACGTCTCGGATCGTGTCGCCGTCATGTATCTCGGCCAGATCGTCGAGATCGGCAGTCGCGACCAGGTGTTCTCCAATCCGCGCCATCCCTATACGCGGCGGCTGATCGAGGCCGTGCCTGTTCCCGATCCGTCATTGCGCCGGACACGCTTTGCCCGTCTCGACCGCGAAATTCCAAGCGCGACGCGGCGGATCGGCGAGAGCGTGCCGAAACTGGTGCTCAAGGATTTCGGCGGCGGACATTTCGCCGCCGTCGGAGATTGATCAGGATCACGGCCTGCCGCATTCAGCCTGGCATTCGATTGGCTTTCGGGAGCGGCGATCTGTCCGTTTCGGGATGTACGCGAATGATGGTAGAGCCTGAAGCCGCCACTCACCCATTCCGGATTCTCAATGTCGGTCTTCACACGCCGCAGACTCCTGCAGGGCGCCGCGGCGGCCGGCGCGGCCGGCATCGGCCTCTCGACCGCCGGCAAGTTCGCCGGCTGGGCGGCGGCGAAACCCGAACCGCTGATCTTGAAGACGGCAGGCATAGCAGCGCAGTTGATGGCCGGCGCGCCAACGAAGAATGTCCTGACCTATGGCGAGGCCGGCCCGCCGCCGGTCATCAGGATGAAGAAAGGCAAGCCATTCGCTGCGCGGCTCGTCAACGGCATCGACGACCCGACGACCATCCATTGGCATGGCATCCGCGTTCCCAACAAGATGGACGGCGTGCCGTTCATGATCCAGCCCTATGTGTATCAGGGCGATCATTTCGACTACGCCTTCGCGCCGCCAGACGCCGGCACCTTCTGGTATCACCCGCATTGCAATACGCTGGAACAGATGGGCCATGGGCTGACCGGCGTCATCGTGGTGGAAAACCCGAACGATCCTGCCTTCGATGCCGAAGTGGCGCTCAATCTGCGCGACTGGCGCCTCGGCGATGACGGCCAGTTCATCGCGCAGTTCCGGCCGCGCGATGCGGCGCGCAGCGGCACCTATGGCACGGTGCGCACGGCCAACTGGCTCGACCAGCCGCAATATGACGCGCCGGCCGGCGGGCTGGTGCGGCTGCGGGCCGCCATCACCGACGTCACGCGCATCTATGGCTTCCGCGTCGACGGCGCCGAGGCCGCCGTCATCGCGCTCGACGGCAATCCGGTGCCGCAGCGCTTTGCGCCCGACGCCCTGCAGCTCGGGCCCGGACAGCGGCTGGAGCTTGCCATCCGCATGCCCGACGACGAAGGCGCGATCGTCAGCCTGCGGGATGTCAGGGGCACGAAGCCAAAAGTTCTGGCGACGCTGCGTGCGGTCGGCCAATCGCTCAGGCGCGATCTTCGCGATCTCGGCCCGCTCGAGCCCAATCCGGTGGCGGAGGTGGACGTCGCCGCCGCGAGGCGCATTCCGCTGGCGCTGAGCGCCACGGCCGAAAATGTCGCGGCCGACAGCATCTGTGGGTCGCTCGGCTATAGTTTCTGGGCGATCAACAAAGTGCCGTGGCCGGGCGACACGCCGGACCCGACCGCGCCGCTGGCCGAGCTGAAACTCGGCCAAAGCTACATCATCGACATGGAAAACCTGACGCCGCACGCGCACCCGATCCACCTGCACGGCATGAGCTTCAAGGTGCTGTCGTCCTCGACGCGCGCGGTCCAGCCGCTTATCTCCGACACCTATCTCATCCAGCCCGACGAGAAGGTGCAGCTGAGCTTCGTCGCCGACAACCCCGGCGACTGGCTGCTCCACTGCCACATCATCGAGCACCAGAAGACGGGCATGACGAGCTATTTGCGGGTGACGTGAACACGTAGAGCGATAGGCGCCCTCGCCTTTGACGGGAATTCGCGGACCTCGACGGGTTGACGCCGTTGCCCGCTTGCCTAGGTAGGCAAGAGGCGCTGGGGCGGCACGCAACTCCGACCGACGGCATGACAACTTTGCGCATTCAAAAACTTGCCCTTGTTGCGGCAGGCATCTCCATCCTGTCGTCCTGCGTCATCCCCGACGATACGTCGCGGGTCGCGAAAGAGGATGCCACCACGGCCGCCGCCCGCAGGGAAATGGTCGGCCTCAGCGAGGCCGATGTCCGCATGTGCGCCGGCTTTCCGACCGCGACCGCCGATGTGGGACCTTCCGGCCAGATCTGGACCTATCAGCGCAGCGTGCAGCGCGGCAATCTCAACATCGCGGTGCCGACCATGGCCCTGGGCGCTATCCCCGCGGTTGGAGGGTCCGTCAACGTCGCGCCCGGCGGCTATTGCAACACGCAGATTCGCATGCTCGGCGGCCGTGTCGCGGAAGTGACCTATGCCGGCGATAACAATTTGCCCAACAGCATCGATGCGCTCTGCGTCAGCACGGTGGACGCCTGCGTGGCCTATGCGCGACAGCGCAATCGCAAAGCGACGGCGGTCTCCAGATGATCGGGCAATACCGGCCACGCGGAGCGTCCAATTCGCACTTATCCTGGAGCTGTCTTAGCGTCCGCCGGGATGAATGGCGCCGGGCTCTTTTTCGGAGGCGCCGGGTGAAATTTGCCGGCCCATGTCTCTGCGGGTTTCGGGCGGCGAGGCGTCCATCAGGTTCCTGACCTTGGCGTTGTTGTGCGCATGGATGATGGCACGGCCGAGATGGAGCAGGATTCCCACCACTGACATTGATACTTCCTCCGTTGGGATGGCGGATACGTCGGCGGCGGGACGCCCAACCCAATGCGCCCCGTCTGTTTCGTGGGAATGACGCGGAAGATGGCTTCTCGTTGCCAATTCGTGACCTGGAAACAGAGCAGGCCGGCGTGCAGGGCGCAGGATGCTAGTGGAAACATGATCTGACGCTCATATGTGCGGCGGGAAAGAAAAGTGATGCTGGTCGCCGCAAATCGTCCTGAATCCGAAGGTCTTTCGGCCGCCCAATTCGAGACGATGGAGAGGTCGATGAAATTGTCCGTCCTTACTCTTGCCGGCACCATGCTGGCGCTGGCGCCCGCGGTTCAGGCGGCGCCGATGATCGGTATCCCGGCTGGAGACGGCCTCGTGCAGCAGGCGCATGTGACATGCGCGTACCTGACCGAAGACGGCTATTGCGTGCGCCCGCACAAGAAGCACAAGCATTGGAAGCGCGAGCGGCACTACCGGCCGATCTATCGCACCTACGAGCCGCAGCCGTCGGACGAGTATTACTGGCGCTACGAGCGCCAGCGGCCGATTGTCCGCGTCATCCCCAGCTATCCGCGGCAGGATGAAGACAATTGGGACGATTGGGATGATTGAGCGACTGGCGGGCCCAGAGCCCGCCCTGCTTTCGGCTGGTGGAGCTGAGGGGGATCGAACCCCTGACCTCATCATTGCGAACGATGCGCTCTCCCAGCTGAGCTACAGCCCCGTTCCAGCGGATCGGCTTGTATCGGTCGCGGCGGTTTGATGTCAAGGCGAAACGGCTGCCCGGCATCGAGCGCCGAAACGGCCGGGCCTTGCCGGTTCCGCGCGCAATGGCTACATGTCGGCGACAATTTGGAGACCGGCATGATCGCCCTTATTCAAACCATCGTCATGGCGCTTGATATCTACTGGTGGATCATCATCGCCTCGGCGATCTTTTCCTGGCTCTATGCCTTCAACGTCGTCAACTCGCGCAACCAGTTTGTCGGCACCGTCGGCAATATGCTTTACCGTCTGACCGAGCCGGCGCTGCGGCCGATCCGCCGCTACATGCCCGATCTTGGCGGCATCGACATCTCGCCGATCATTCTTCTTTTGATCATCTTCTTCATCCGCCAGTTTTTGATCACCACCGTCTTCTCCTGGGTCGCTTAAGGCCGATCCATGGCCTCGCCGTTCCGTCCGCGCGACGACGGCATCGACCTTTTCGTGCGGCTGACGCCGAAGGCGGCAGTGGATCGGATCGAAGGCATTGAGATGGCCGCCGACGGGCGCAGCCATCTCAAGGCGCGTGTGCGCGCGGTGCCGGAGAACGGCGCCGCCAATACGGCGCTGGAGCGGATGGTGGCGAAGGCGCTTGGCGTGCCGGGATCGGCGGTTTCGGTGGTGGCCGGAGGCACGTCCCGGCTTAAGACGCTGCGGATCTGGGGTGATGCGGTTGAGCTGGCGAAGAGCGTCGAGGCGCTTTCCGGGTAATCCAAACTTGAGAGGCGAGGCGGGCCAGCGCCCGCCCCTGTCCTGCCGGACATTTCCTCCGCTTGGGTTCCCACTCGGGGCGATCGGCAGTTCAGCGCCGGCGCTTCAATCTCCCAGCGGCAGCTTCGGATCGTCGACCTTCAGCGTGTTCACGCTCTGCTTGATGCGGCGCAGGTTCTCCAGCACCTTCGGCCCGCGCGATTCCGCCACCGTGGTGGCGATCATGTCGAGAATGGCAAGCAGTGCGTAGCGCGACGAGGTCGGCTTGTAGATATTGCCGTCCTCGAAAGACTGCAGCTGGATGACCGTGTCGGCGACCTTGGCCAAAGCCGAATCGGGCGCGGTGATGGCGACGGTGGCTGCCCCATATTGCTGCGCGACCTCGACCGCCTCGATGACCGAGCGGGCATAGCCCGAGACCGAGAAGGCGACCAGCGTCGTCTCCGGTGTCGCGACCGCCGCATACATGCGCTGTAACTGGCCGTCGACCTGGGCGAGCGCCGAGAGGCCCAGCCGGAACAGCCGATTTTGCATCTCCGTCGCCATCATCGAGGAGATGCCGCCGGAGCCGATGCACAGCACATTGCCGGAACCGGCGATGCGGGCGCCGACAGCCATCAGCGTCGTCATGTCGAGATTTTCGCTGGCGCGCTGGATGGCGGCGACCGCTGCCTCGGTAATGGCGGAAGCGATGCGCTGCTCCCGCGCGTCGCGGCTGAGCGGTTCCGGCGACAGGTACTGACCGCCGATGGCGATCGCCTGCGCCAAATAGAATTTGAAATCGCGCAGGCCCTCGCAGCCGAGATTGCGGCAGAAGCGGGTGACGGTCGGCTCGCTGACGCCGACACGCGCGGCAATCTCCGAAATCGCTGCCTTGGAGGCGAAATCGAGATCGGAAAGCACCAAGCCGGCCAGCCGGCGGTCCGATTTGGTGCCGTCCTGCGACATCAGTTGCAGGCGGGTGATGATGTCGGCCGGGGTCTTCATCCTTTCATCTCACAGCGGCAGGCCCGTCGCCTTGTCGAAGAGATGGATGTTGCGCGGGTCGACGCTCACTGGCAGCCGGTCACCCGGCTTCACCTGCAGCCGGTCGCGGAACACGGCGCGTACCGTGTCGTAGCCGATCGAGCCATAGACATGGGTCTCTGAGCCGGTCGGCTCGACCACGTCGACGTCGATGGCGATGGCATCGTCACGCGCGCCGATGATGAAATGCTCGGGGCGGATGCCCGCCTCGACCGTGTCGCCGCCGGACGCTGTCTTGCCGGCAAGCGCCAGCCGGCCGCCGCCTTTGGTCTCGAACCAGGACTTGGCGTCGGCGGTCTTCAGCGCGCCGGAAACAAAACTCATCGACGGCGAGCCGATGAAGCCGGCGACGAACTTGTTGGCCGGCCGGTCGTAGAGTTCGAGCGGCTGTCCGACCTGTTGGATGCGACCACGATCCATCACGACGATGCGGTCGGCCATGGTCATGGCCTCGATCTGGTCGTGGGTGACGTAGACGATGGTCGATTTCAGCCGCTGGTGCAGCGCCTTGATCTCGGTGCGCATCTGCACGCGCAACTGCGCGTCGAGATTGGAGAGCGGCTCATCGAACAGAAAGACGGAGGGCTCACGCACGATGGCGCGGCCCATGGCGACGCGCTGACGCTGGCCGCCGGACAACTGCCTGGGATAGCGGTCGAGATAGGAGAAGAGGTTGAGCACGCCGGACGCTCTCTTCACCTTGTCGTCGATCGCGGCACGCGTCTCGCCGCGGATCTTCGGGCCGAAGCCGATATTGTCGGCGGCCCTCAGATGCGGGAACAGGGCATAGGACTGGAAGACCATGGCGATGTTGCGCTTCTGCGGCGGCAGGTCGTTGGCACGGGTGCCGCCGATCACGAGATCACCGGAGGAGATCGTCTCCAGCCCGGCCAGCATGCGCAGGAGCGTGGACTTACCGCAGCCGGACGGACCAACCAGCACGACGAACTCGCCGCTTTTGATCTCGAGGTTGATGTCCTCGAGGATTTTATGCTGGCCGAAGGATTTCGACAGGTTGCGAAACTGGACATCGGTCATGGTCACGCTCCCAAAATGTCGTCGATGAAAGGCAGGTAGCCGGCTGTCAGTCCGGCGTCCACCGGCACCACGGCGCCCGTTATGCCGGATGCGCGGTCGGAGGCAAGGAAAGCCACGGCCTCGGCCACTTCCGACGCATTCACGATGCGGCCGAGCGGATAGAGCCGCTTCAGCCGGCCGAGGATCTCGGGATCCTTAGCCAGGCGATGATCCCAGGCGGCAGTGCGGATCGAGCCAGGGCAGACGACGTTGGCGCGCACGCCGCTGCGGCCAAGCTCGACGGCGATCGACTTGGCGTAGGCGTTGATGCCGGCCTTGGCGGCGGCATAGGCCGGATTGCCGAAATGCGCGATGGCGTTGACCGAGGAGATGAAGACGACGCTGCCCGAGCCGCGCGCGGCCATCGCCTTGACCAGCGGATCGGCGAAACTCATCACACCGGCGAGGTTGAGATCGAGCTCCTGTTCTATTCTCTCCGGCGTCAACGCTTTCAGCGTCTCGGCGCGCGTCCAGCCGGCATTGTTGACAAGGATATCCGGCACGCCGTCCTTGTCGAGCAGGCTTGAGATCGCCGCTTCGATCGAGGTGCGGTCGAGCAGGTTGAAAACGTGACACGAGGCGATGTGCGGGCTGGTCAGCGCCTCGGCCGACTGGTCGCAGCCGACGATGCGGCCGCCGCGCTCGGCCATCAGCGCCACGATCGCCGAGCCAAGACCGCCGCCGGCGCCGGTGACGACAATTGTCTTGCCCTCGAAATCGCCCTGCGACACCACGATCAGTGCTCCTCGCCACTTCCGACAGGGAGAGAACGCTACTCAACGAGATGTAATTAAGCAACATGATAAACTGCTGCTTCCCCGAAAACCATCGATAATGTAGGAAAGTAACATAAATCCTGTGCCAACCGGCCAGGCGCGAATGCGCATTATGGGAGGAGATCAGATGAGCCTTGCGAAATGGACTGTCGGCCTGTTGGCCGGAATGAGCATGCTGGCGCTTGCCGCGCCGGCCGATGCGGGCGAGGTGCGCGTCACCGTCGCCGAATACAGCGCCAAGACTGGCCCCTATTTCGAAGAGGTGAAGAAGGAGTTCGAGGCGGCCAATCCCGGCATTACCATCAAATATGAAGTGGTGCCGTGGGACGTGCTCCTACAGAAGCTGACCACCGACATCACTGCCGGCACCAATGCCGATCTGTCGATCATCGGGACGCGCTGGCTGATCGACTTCGTGCAGCAAGACGTCGCCGAGCCGCTCGACAGCTACATCAAGCCCGAGTTCAAGGACCGCTTCATAGATACCTTCCTGCAGCCCTCGATCATGAACGGCCATACCTATGGCCTGCCGATCGCCGCCTCGGCGCGTGCCATGTATTACAACAAGGAGCTGTTCGAGAAGGCCGGCATAGCCAAGCCGCCGGCAACCTGGACCGAGTTGCAGGAGGACGCGCGCAAGATCAAGGCGGTCGGCGCCTTCGGCTACGGCCTGCAAGGCAAGGAGATCGAGACGGACGTCTATTACTACTACGCGATGTGGTCATTCGGCACCGAGATCCTCAACAAGGACGGCACGTCGGGTCTGAGCACGCCGGGCGCGCTTGAAGCGGCCAAGCTTTACAAGTCGATGATCGACGAGGGCCTGACCGAGCCTGGCGTGACCTCCAACAACCGCGAGGACGTGCAGAACCTGTTCAAGCAGGGCAAGGTCGGCATGATGATCACCGCGCCATTCCTCTCCAACCAGATCAAGGAAGAGGCACCGAGCCTGAAATACGGCGTCGCCGCCATTCCGGCCGGGCCGACCGGCGCGCGCGGCACCTATGGCGTCACCGATTCCATAATCATGTTCAAGAACTCCAAGAACAAGGACGAGGCCTGGAAGCTGCTCGACTTCCTGTTCACCAAGGAGCAGCGCGCCAAGTTCACGCAAGGCGAAGGCTTCCTGCCCGTGAACAAGGAAGAGGCGAAGATGGAGTATTACGTCAACAACGCCGACCTCGCCGCCTTCACCGCGCTGTTGCCCGACGCTCGCTTCGCGCCGGTCATCCCGGGCTGGGAAGAAATCGCCCAGATCACTTCCGACGCCATGCAGAAGATCTATCTCGGCAGCGCCGAGCCGGAGGCCGCTTTGAAGGAGGCGGCAGACAAGGCCAACGGCGTACTGAAGAAATAGGGCGTATCTCCCTGCGCCCGTGGCGCGCCCCACCCCGTCGGGGCGCGCCACATCTCTCCGGCTTGGCAATCCCAGGAGAACGGGCGCGGTTTTCTGTCGGATTGCGGAAGAACGACCGGGCAATCGGTTCAGACAAGGACAATCATCGATGTCGGCTCAAACGCCGGCGAGGAATGCAAATCCTGAAGCAATTGCCCAGGAAGAACGACAGCCAAGCCGGCAGGCCAGCGAAATTCCAATGCGGGGACCGTGCCTTGAGCACCAATGCCACTGCCATCTACCCGCAACGCGGTGCAAGCCAGCCGATGCAAAGCCGTGTCGTGCCCTATCTGCTGACGCTTCCCAGCCTTTTGCTGGCGGCGGTGGTGATCTTCTGGCCCGTCTGGGATCTCGTGCAGATCTCGACGCATGACGTGAATCGCTTTGGCCAGCTGCGCGACTTCAGCGGCCTGGCCAATTTCCGGGCGCTTGCTGCCGATCCCGATTTTGTCGCCGCCCTGTGGCGCACCGGCCTATGGACCGTGCTGGTGGTCGGCGGGGCGCTGCTCTTGTCGATCCCGGTGGCGATCATACTCAATACCGACTTCTACGGCCGTGGGCTGGCCCGCGTCATCATCATGCTGCCCTGGGCGGTGTCGCTCACCATGACGGCGGTGGTATGGCGCTGGGCGCTCAACGGCGAAAGCGGCATGCTGAACTCGGGGCTGATGAAGCTCGGCCTAATCAGCCAGAACATCCAGTGGCTGGCGAGCGCCGAGACCGCCTTCCCGATGCAGGTGCTGATCGGCATACTGGTGACGGTGCCGTTCACCACCACGATCTTCCTCGGCGGCCTGTCGTCGATCCCCGACGATCTCTACGAAGCCGCGGCGCTGGAGGGCGCGACCCCCTTACAGCAGTTCCGCGAGATCACCTTTCCGCTCCTAAAACCGTTCATCAACATCGCGATCGTGCTCAACACGATCTACGTCTTCAACTCCTTCCCGATCATCTGGGTGATGACTCAAGGGGGACCGGCGAACTCCACCGACATATTGGTCACCCATCTCTACAAGCTCGCCTTCCGCATCGGCAAGCTGGGCGAGGCTTCGGCGGTGTCGCTGGTGATGTTCGTCATCCTGCTCATCGTCACCATGATCTATGTGCGGCTCGCCATGCGGGAGCAACGCGCATGAGAAACGGCAAGCTGAAACGCTCGATCATCGCCTGGCTGCTGCTTGCGCCATTGATCGTGGTGACGATCTTCCCCTTCGCGGTGATGTTCCTCACTGCGGTCAAGCCGCGGACCGAAGTGCTGGCGCCAACATGGTGGCCGAGCGAATTCCGCTGGTCGAATTTTGCCGATATGTGGGTGGCGACCGGTTTCGGCCAGGCGCTTCTCAATTCGCTCTATGTCTCGGCGCTCGCCACCATCGGCGCCATCCTGATCTCGGTGCCGGCGGCCTATGCCATGTCGCGCTTCCGCTTTGCCGGTTATGGCGCGTTCCGCCAGTTCCTTCTGATCTCGCAGATGATCTCGCCGATCGTGCTGGTGCTTGGCCTGTTCAGGCTGATGGCCGCCTGGGGGCTGGTCGAGAGCACGACGGCACTCGGCTTCATCTACATGGCCTTCAACGTCGCCTTCACCGTCTGGATGCTGCAGAGTTATTTCGACACCATTCCGCGCGACCTCGAGGAGGCCGCCTGGATGGAAGGGGCCGGCCGCTGGCTGACGCTGCGAAAAGTGTTCCTGCCGCTTTGCCTGCCGGCAATCGCTGTGACGGCGATCTTCACCTTCATCAACGCCTGGAACGAGTTCGTCGTGGCGCTCACCATGTTGCGCAGCCAGGAAAGCTACACGCTGCCGATCCAGGTTTTCTCGCTGGTCGCCGGGCGCTACACGATCGAATGGCACCATGTCATGGCGGCAACGCTGCTGGCGACGCTGCCGGTGGCGATCCTCTTCATCTGGCTCCAGCGCTACCTGGTCCGCGGGCTGGCATTAGGAGCGGTGAAATAGCAATCCCGGCAATTCCAGGAAAACTGTGGAGCGGTTTTCCGTCCGGAATTGCCAAAAACAAATAGTCCACGGAGTTTTGATGCGCATCTTCACCGCCTCCCTGGCGACGGAAACCAACACCTTCTCGCCGGTGCCGACCGACCGGGCCTCGTTCGAGATGGCCTTCTATGCCGGCCCGGGAAAACATCCGGAGACGCCGACGCTGTGCTCCTCGCCGATCGTGGCGCTGCGCCGGCGTGCGGCCAGCGAAGGCCTGACCGTCATCGAAGGCACCGCCACCTGGGCGGAGCCCGGCGGGCTGGTGCAGCGGCAGGCTTTTGAGGCGCTGCGCGACGAGATCCTCGACCAGCTCAATGCCGCCCTGCCGGTCGATGCGGTGATCCTCGGCCTGCACGGCGCGATGGTGGCGCAGGGTTATGACGACTGCGAGGGCGACCTGCTGGAGCGTGTGCGCGCTATCGTCGGGCCGAAGGTGGTGATCGCCTCGGAATTCGATCCGCACAGCCATCTGACGCCCAAGCGCGTCGCGGCCTCCGACATCATGGCCTATTTCCTCGAATTCCCGCACACCGATTTCTACGAGCGCGGCGAGCATGTGGTCGAGCTCGGCCTTGCCGCGGCGCGGGGCGAAATCAAGCCGGTGATCTCGACCTTCGACTGCCGCATGATCCAGGTGCTGCCGACCAGCCGCGAGCCGATGCGCTCCTTCGTCGACAAGATCAAAGCGCTGCACGGCAAGGACGGCGTGCTGTCGGTCTCGGTCATCCACGGTTTCATGGCCGCCGACGTGCCGGAAATGGGCACGCGAATCCTGGTCATCACCGACAACGACAAGGAAAAGGGCGAGAAGCTTGCCGAGACGCTGGGACGCGAGCTCTATGCGCTGCGCGAAAAGACGGCGATGACGATGCTCTCCGCCTCCGCCGGCATCGAGCGGGCGCTTGCCGTGCGTGCGGCACAGAAGGACAAGCCGGTCGTGATCGCCGATATCTGGGACAATCCGGGCGGCGGCGTGCCGGGCGACGGCACCATCGTGCTCTCCGAATTGTTAGCGCGCGGGATCGACAGGGTCGGCGTCGCCACGATCTGGGATCCGATCGCGGTGACCTTCTGCCAGGCCGCCGGCGAGGGCGCCGTCATCGACCTGCGCTTCGGCGGCAAGGCCGGGCCGCAGGCGGGCGAGCCGATCGACGCGCGCGTCACGGTGCTCAAGGCCGTCAGCGAGGGCTGGCAAAGCTTCGGGCCGAGCCGGGTGACGCTCGGGCCGGCTGCGGTGGTTCGCATCGAGGGCACCGAGGTCGACGTCATCCTCAACACCAACCGCACCCAGACCTTCGAGCCGGACATCTTCTCCAATATCGGCGTCGATCCGATGTCGAAGGACATCCTGCTGATCAAGTCGACCAACCATTTCTACGCCGGCTTCGCGCCGATCGCCGCCGAGGTCATCTATGTCGCGGCGCCGAGTTCTTATCCCAGCAATCCGGCGGTGACGGATTACAGGAAGCTGAGGAGACCGATATGGCCGAGGGTGAAGGATCCGTGGAAGGATGAGGCTCCTCCTTCTCCCCCTGTGGGAGAAGGTGTCGCCGCAGGCGACGGATGAGGGGTGCTCCAAGGAATGCTGACGTCTCACTCCGCTGGAACACCCCTCATCCGTCTCGGCGCTCCGCGCCGATCCACCTTCTCCCACATGGGGAGAAGGGAGGGGCGCGCTACACCAACCCTCTTTTCACCATCATCGCCTCGGGCGAAGGCATTTTCCCACGGAAGGCCGTGTAAAGCTCTTCCGGGTCCTTGGAGCCGCCGGCGGCGTAGATGTTCTTCCTCAGCCGCTCGGCAAGGTCCGGGTTGAAGGGATCGCCTGTTTCCTCGAAGGCGGAAAAGGCGTCGGCGTCCAGCACCTCCGACCACATGTAGGAATAGTAGCCGGCTGAATACCCCTCGCCGGCGAAGATATGCCCGAAATGCGGGGTGCGGTGACGCATGGCGATGGTGTTGGGCATATGCAGCTTTTCCAGCGTTTCAGCCTCGAACGGAAGCGGCTCGGCCGGCGCGTCCGGCCTTGCGTGATAAGCCATGTCGATCAGCGCCGAGGCGGTGAACTCGACCGTGGCGAAGCCGGCGCCGAAGGTGCGTGCGGCGAGCATCTTGTCGAGCAGGTCCTTCGGCATCGGCTTGCCGGTCTTGACGTGCAGCGCATGCTTTTCCAGCACCGCCGGCACCGTCAGCCAATGCTCATAGAGCTGCGAGGGCAGTTCGACGAAGTCGCGGCTGACCGAGGTGCCGGAGACCGACGGCCAAGTGACGTCGGTCAGCATGCCGTGCAGCGCATGGCCGAATTCGTGAAACAGCGTCTTTGCTTCGTCGACGGAGAGAAGGGCCTGCTCGCCGGCCGGCGGCTTGGCGAAGTTCATGAGGTTGTAGATGACGGGCTTCGCGCCTTTCCCAAGCTTGTAGCCGGATTTCAGCGCGCTCATCCAGGCGCCGGAGCGTTTCGAGGGCCGCGCGAAGTAATCCGCCAGAAACAGGCCGCGCTCGCTGCCGTCCGCGTTCTTGACCACGAAGACGCGCGCGTCGGGATGCCAGGCGGCAATGCCCTTCTTCTCCTCGAAGCTGACGCCGAACAGCTTGGTCGCGACATCGAAGCAGGCGTCGATGATGCGCTCAAGCTGCAGGTAGGGCTTCAGCTCGGCTTCGTCGAAAGCGAATTTCTCCGTGCGCAGCTTCTCCTGGTAGAAGCGCCAGTCCCATGCCGCGAATTTGTCGTTGCTGCCGGCTTCGGTGGCCAGCCGCTCCAACTCCTTCTGATCGGCGGCCGCTTTTTCCAGCGCCTTTTCCCAGACCGGATCGAGCAAGTTGTGCACCGCCTTCGGCGTCTTCGCCATCGTGTCGTCGAGCTTAAGCGCCGCGAAAGACTCATAGCCGAGCAGCTTCGCCTTCTCGGCGCGCAGCTTCAGCATGTCGCGCACCACATCGGTATTGTCGCTGGCGCCGCCATTCTGGCCGCGCATGATGAAGGCGCGGAAGGCGATCTCGCGCAGGTCGCGGCGCTCCGAGAAGGTCGAGAACGGCTCGTAGATCGAGCGCGACAGCGTCACCGCATAGCGACCTTTCTGGCCACGCATCTCGGCCGCCTCGGCCATCGAGCTCTTCAAGAAATCCGGCAGGCCGACGAGATCAGCCTCGTCGAGGAACAGCGCCCAGTCGCGTTCGTCGGCCAGCACATTCTGGCCGAATTTGGTGCAGAGCGAGGAGAGTTCCTCGTTGATTGCCGCCAGCCGCTTCTTGCCTTCCGCATCGAGCTTCGCACCGGAGCGGACGAAGCCTTTCCAGGTCTTTTCCAGCACACGCAACGTCTCGGGATCGAGGCTCAGCCTGTCGCGGCGCTGGTAGAGGTCGTCGATGCGGGCAAACAGCTTCTCGTTCATCGAGATCGCGGAGAAGTGCCGCGACATCTTGGGCGAAATCTCGCGCTCCAGCTGCTGGATGGTGTCGTTGGTGTGGGCGCCGGCACGACACCAGAAGATCGACGAGACATGGTCGAGCGGCTCGCCGGCGAGCTCAAGTGCAGCCAGCGTGTTTTCGATCGTTGCCGCCTCGCTGTTGCCGGCGATCGCGTCGATCTCAGCCTGGTGCGCTGCCAGCGCCTCGTCGAATACCGGCCCAAAATCATTGTCGCCGATGCGGGTGAAATCGGGCAGGCCGAGCGGGCCTTGCCAAAGCGTCAGCGGATGGGCGGAGAGGTCGACGGTCTTTGACATGGGCAAATCCATAGGCGCTTTTGGTGGGGCTGAATGCAGGCGGGTTATCCCGATGTAGGGCGGTGCTCGGCACCGCGCAACAACAGGATCAGTAGGCGCTGCAGTCCTGCGCGACCGCCGTCTGGGTGCTGGCGGTGATGCGGCCGCCGACGACGGTGAAGGTCTCGCGCATCAGCGTGTCGTTCTCGGGGAAATCGTAGCAGGCGAGCACCGTGGTCTCGCCCTTTTCGCTCTTCTCGATGCGATGGCGGATGGCGGCGCCGGCAACCGCGCCTTGCCATTCGTCGATCGACGCGAGGAATTCCTGCTTGTCCTGGACGACGCCGACATCGTCGAGCTTCATGTGCACCTCTTCAGAAAGCAATTCGGACAGTTCGGTGCGGTCGGCGACCAGGAGTGCCGAATACCAACGATCGATGACGGCGCTGTCATCGGCGCTGGCGCTGATCGTCGCGGACAGCAGCAGCGCTGCCGCAAGGAGAAACCTACACCAGATCCGCTCCATCAGCCCTCCATCAAAGCTCCGGCCGCTCGAAATCGCCGGTCTCCTTGTTCATCACCCAGAGCTCGCCGGTCGAGATGTCGAACCAGGCGCCGTGCAGGGTAAGCTTGCCCTTGCCCTCGAGGATCGAAACGCAGGGGAATGTCCTGAGATTGGCGATCGAATAGCGGATCGAGATGCGCTCCAGCGCCGTCTGCCGCTCGGTCGCCGTCATGAAGGTGCTGGACGAGACGGTCTCGGCAGCCGGCGCGATCAGGCTCATCCATTTGCCGATGAAATCGCCAGGCGACAGCGGCGCAAAATTGGTATCGAGCGCGGCGCGGATGCCGCCGCAGCGGCCATGGCCCATCACCACGATGTTCTTCACCTTCAGGCTCTGCACAGCGAACTCGAGCGCAGCAGAGGTCGAGTGGAACTCGCCGTCCGGCTCATAGGGCGGCACGAGATTGCCGACATTGCGCAGCACGAAGAGCTCGCCCGGCCCGGCATCGAAGATCGCTTCGGGGGCCGAGCGGGAATCGCAGCAGGCGACGATCATGGTCTCGGGCGCCTGGCCCTCACGCGCCAGCGAGCGGTAGCGGTCGCTTTCGGCGGGATAGCGGCCGCTCATGAAGTTGCGATAGCCGGTCAGCAGATGTTCGGGGAGATGGGGCATGGGCGCCTTTCCGGGTTTGGGGCGGCAGCTCGTTGCGATCGAAAAAGCCTCTAGCGGCAAAAGCCGGTCGCGGGCAATGCCGAATTGCGGATGGCGGCGTCGCAGACGCATGCCGGCCGCCCCGATCGGTCATGCCCAGATGGCGACCTGAATGCCGAACCGGTCGGTAAGCGGCGGATCGGGAGAGGGCCGCGCCTCGCCGCTGGCGATGCGGCCGGCGATCAGCATCATGGCGGCCGCGTCGAGGAAGTCGTCGCCGGCGGCACCCTTCGGCGGCGCCTGGTCGAGGAAGGTCTTGTCGTAGCCTTGCCGGCAAAGCAGCGCCTTGCGCTCCTCCAGGCCGGCCGGGTTGATAGTGCCCTTGATCTTCTTGGGCAGGATCATCGCGGTGCCGCCGTTCATCCGGCAGAAGGCGACTTCTGGGTGCGATTCGAAGATGCGGCCGCGCAAATCCGGTCGCGCGATCAACAGCTGGTCGATCTCGCGAATCTTCGAAAAAATACCGAAGGCCTGGATGGAAACGCCGCGCGGCGGATTGGAAGTCGTCATCGCCACCTCGCTCGCCCGCCGGTGCGCGGCATACCAGGCTTCGACCGTGGTGAAGTTGCCGGTATCGGCGTAGAGCGCCGCGCGCGATGGTATGGCAAAGACGCTCGACTGCCGTGCTCCGAGCAGCGGACGCACCAGCGCTTCGGGCCCGCGACCGCCGCGGCTGGAAAAATCAGGCAGGCCGATCGGCATGTCGACGGCGATCGTGGCATCGGGTAGGGCGTGTAGCAGAGCCTCGAAAGTCGCGAAGACCGATGCCGATGGCGGCGCGCCAGGTTCGCGATGGACGGCGATCCAGCCGGCCTTGCAGCCGTCGACGCCGGCCAGCACGCCGCCGCCTGGCGTCACGCCCGCTTGTCCCGCCCGGGATGAAGGAGATGGCGAAGCTGCACCATCGCCATCGGATGCGAAAGGCTCTGCGCGTCCGTCTCGAGCTGCAGCTCGTCGCCGCCGCGTTTCGCCGTGCGCGCCAGGATCTCGTAGACGGCGGCCGTGGTCGACTGCAGCGCCTTCGCTGCCGGCTGGCTGGAAAGGATGCGGGCGAGATAGACGGCGGCCGTCAGGTCGCCCAACCCGTTCGGCGGCTTCTCGATCAGGCGGTGCTCGGCAAGCAGCGCCTGTCGGTCGTCGAGGAGGAAGTTACCGGTGCCGCCCGCCATCATCGAGGGTGCCGAGGTGACCAGCATTGTGGCGGGACCGGCGTGCAGGGCGGCCGCCGTCACCGATTTGATGTCGGGTAGCGGCGCTCCGGCCATCCATTCGAGCTCGTAGCGGTTGGGCGTGGCGATGTCGGCGATCGGCATCAGCCTGTCGCGCAGCGCGACGGCCGTCGGCTCCGGCACATAGAGCCCGCCTGAATCGCCCATCACCGGGTCGCATACATAAAGGGCATCCGGCGTCCTCGCCTTGACGGCGGCAACCAGCGAAGCGACGGCCTCCGCCTGGCCGGCCTCACCGAGATAGCCCGAGAGCACCGCGCTCACCTCGCCCAGCCACGGCGCGCGCTCGAGGTCGGCCATCAGCGCCTTGAACTGATCGAGCGGCGGCACGATGCGGGTGGCGCGGCTGTGGCCTGGGTGCCAGGGCAGGATCACGGTCGGCACCGCCCAAACCGGGAAACCCAGCGTCTCCAGCGCGAAGACCGCGGCGCGGTTGCCGACCGAGCCGCGGGCGACATGACTGGAGATGACGATGACCGCGCGCGGCGCGTCGGTTTTATCAGCATTCATGAAATTCGGTTCCTAGCCACCCTGCGTGGCGGCATACACCAGCCAGACCAACAGCCCAATGGCGATGATGAGGCCGAGCGTTCGGCCAATGCGGGTGCCCCAAACTTCGATCGGATCGGAGCGGTCGGCATCCGCCGCGGTCACGTGGTCGCGTGCGTCCTTCGCGGTGCGGGCGACGAAGGAAGCGCCGCCCGGCGTCGTTTCGCGCGCCACGCGCTCAAGGATGCGGCGCGATTCATTCTCGTCGTCCCGGCGCTCGGCCATGGCAAATGTCCTTTCCGGCCCGGAGCTTAGCCTGTTCGGTCGCGTATTCACAGGGGCGAGCGGCCAAGATCAGAGCGCTGCCACGACCGGGTCATTTTCTTGCGCACGGATTGTGGTAATGCTTCGCATCACAACTTCTGTCGAGGGGACCAATCATGTTCGCCGAGCGCCTTCTTCTACCCTCCGCTTTCCGCAATTTGCCGGCCTTGCTGATGATGGCCTTCGTGCTGCCGCTCCTTGCCGGCTGCGGCTACAACACCATCCCGACGGCGGAGGAGAATGCCAGGGCGGCCTGGAGCGAGGTGCTCAACCAGTATCAGCGTCGCGCCGACCTGATCCCCAACCTGGTCGAGACGGTGAAGGGCTACGCCTCGCACGAGAAGGACACGCTCGACGCGGTGGTCCAGGCGCGCGCCAAGGCGACGCAGATCACGGTGACGCCGGAGACGCTGAAGGATCCGGAAGCCCTCAAAAAATTTCAGGATGCCCAGGCCGGGCTGACGGGCGCGCTGTCGCGGTTGATCGCGGTCTCGGAAAACTATCCCGACCTCAAGGCCAACCAGAATTTCCTCGCGCTGCAGGCGCAGCTCGAAGGCACCGAGAACCGCATCGCGGTGGCGCGTCGCGACTACATCCAGGCGGTCAGGGAGTACAATCTGACACTGAGGACCTTCCCGTCGGTGCTGTGGGCGACATTCTGGTTCCGCGGCAATGAGCCGTTTGCGAACTTCACCGTAGAGGAAGACAAGATGCAGGTGCCGAAGGTGGATTTCGGCACGAGCACCAAGCAGGGCGGGTGAGCGGCGCGACTCAAATTTATTCGAGCTTGCAGGCCTTGCGTTCCTTCGCGCCCCCCTCTGTCCTGCCGGACATCTCCCCCTCTTGGGGGGAGATCGGCAGTTTCGCTGACCGTGCATCTCCTGCAACGCAGGCGGTTGGCGAAGGCGGCGGTGACATCCAATCTCCCTCCTTGCGCGGGAGATGGCCGGCGGGCCAGAGGGGGGTGGGACGGAGTGCCTTCATTGGCCTTTTGCTGAGCATCTTCTACCTCCTCCTCCCCATCGCCGCCCTTGCCGCCGACCTGCCCCCGCTTAGCGGCCGTGTCGTCGACAATGCCGGCATTATCGATGCCGGCACGCGCGCGGCGCTGACCCAGAAACTCGCCGATTTCGAGAAGAAAGGCTCCGATCAGATCGTCGTCGCGACCATCCCCACCCTCGGCGGCGAGGAGATCGAGCCCTACGCCAACCGGCTGTTCCGCTTCTGGAAGCTCGGCCAGGCCAAGGAGAACAATGGTGTTCTTCTCCTGGTTGCGCCGAACGATCGCAAGATGCGCATCGAGGTCGGCTATGGGCTGGAAGGCACGCTGACCGACCTGCACACCAAGCTGATCATCGAAAACGACATGGTGCCGGCCTTCCGCGCCGGAGACTTCTCCGGCGGCATCAGCAAGGCCGTCGACGACATGATCATGGTGCTGGAGGGCAATCCGGAGGAGCTGGAGGCGCGCGGCAAGCGCAACGAGCAGGCGCCGTTCAACTCCGACGACCTGTTCTTCGCCATCTTCATCACCCTCTGGGCGCTGATCTTCTTCGGCAGCATCGCCCTGACGGTGCTGCCGCCGATCTTCGGCCAGAAGATCGGGCCCGGCCGCTACCGCTGGCTCGGCATGACCTTCGAGCCCAGCCGGCGATCCTCCGGCGGATGGTCGTCCGGTGGCGGAGGCTGGTCGTCGGGCGGTGGAGGTTGGTCCTCCGGTGGCGGCGGTGGCGGGTTTTCCGGCGGCGGCGGTTCGTCGGGCGGCGGCGGCTCCTCTGGAAGCTGGTGAGAAACCATGGCAACGCGACCGATCAGCCCCGAGGACCATGACCGCATCGCCGAGACCATCCGTGCCGCGGAAGCAAGGACCGACGGCGAGATATACTGCGTCGTGGCGGGGTCCAGCGACGGCTATTTCTTCCCGGCCGCGTTCGCGGCGGCGCTCGCCACGATTGTCGTCAGCCTCGCAGTGGCCTACGGGCTGGAAGCCTTGTGGCTGACCATCCGTTTGCCGCATTTCGTGCTTGCTCAGCTTCTGGCGTTTGGCTGCATGCTTGCGCTCCTCTGGGCGCTGCCCGGCTTGCGAATTCACCTCGTGCCGAAACGGCTGCGCTACCAGGCGGCGCATGCCAATGCGATGAAGCAATTTCTCGCCCGCAACGTCCACCGCACCCAGGCGAGGACGGGCGTGCTGATCTTCGTCTCCATCGCCGAGCGCTATGCCGAGGTGGTGGCCGACAGCGGCATCGACGCTAAGGTCAGCCAGCATGTCTGGGATGGCGTGGTGCGGGACCTGACAACGCACGCGGGCGACGACCGACTCGCCGACGGTTTCGCCAAGGCGATCGAATCGGTCGGCGCGGTGCTGGCCGAGCATTTCCCGGTTACCGCCGACGACACCAATGAATTGGATGACCATCTCGTCGAGATCTGACGGAACTGGCTGAAAATCTGCTCTGCCGGGGCCGGGTGAGGGCTGGTTTTCGGCGCCTCCGATGCCGCCAAGCTCGCTTGTGAGAAAGCGCGGGCGCGACAGCGCGGACTCTTTGCAGTCGGGCCAAGCGGGTTTATGATTAACAAATCATGAACACGCTGACGATCGACATCCGGAAAGCCGACCCTCGCGATGCAATGGCTATCGCGGACGTGCACCAGGAGGCATGGCGCGGCGCCTATTCCGGCATCATCCCGCATCGCACGCTGACGGCCATGATCAATCGCCGCGGCCCCGATTGGTGGGCGAACGCAATTCGCAAGGCGGCTACCGTGCTGGTAGTCGAGATCGGGGGCACGATCGCCGGCTATGCCACGATCGGCAGGAACCGCGCCCGCGAGCTCAGGCAGCAGGGCGAGATCTACGAGCTGTACCTGCGTCCGGAATATCAGGGCATTGGCCTCGGCAGCAGGCTGTTCAAGGCGGCGCGGACGCGCCTTGCCGACCATGGGCTCAGAGGCCTGGTGGTGTGGGCGTTGGAAGACAATTACAACGCGCTGGCCTTTTATGCCGGCAATGGCGGCCGCGACGTCGCCGAAGGCGTCGAGGTCTTCGAGCAGAAGGCGCTGAAGAAGGTTGCCTTCGTCTGGGAATGATGGCCGCCACTTAAAACGCGTTGCGGTGACGTGCTTCAAGTCTTCGTTTGATGCATATCGTTTGCCCAAAACCGCTGCGCAGCCTTGGGCGACATGCATTGGGTTACAATCCATCACAAACTGTGCGCTTCCATTAGCGTCCAGTGCTATTCGCCGCATTGCACCATGAAGCGCCGCCCGCTATCGATCTCACAAATCGAGAGAGGGATTTGAGCATGCGCATCGAAGCCGTACCAACGGGGAAGAATCCGCCCGAGGACATCAACGTCATCATCGAGGTGCCGATCGGCGGCGAGCCGATCAAGTACGAGATGGACAAGGAGGCCGGCACGCTGTTCGTCGACCGCTTCCTGCACACCTCGATGCGCTATCCCGGCAATTACGGCTTCGTGCCGCACACTTTGTCGGGGGACGGCGACCCAATCGACGTGCTCGTCTGCAACACGCGCGCGCTGGTGCCGGGCTGCGTCATCAATGTGCGGCCGATCGGCGTCTTGATCATGGAAGACAATGCCGGCCAGGACGAGAAGGTGATCGCGGTTCCCTCGCCGAAGCTGACGCTGCGCTACGAGAATGTCACCGAATACACGCACCTGCCGGAAATCACCCGCCAGCAGGTGCAGCACTTCTTCGAGCACTACAAGGATCTCGAGCCCGGCAAATGGGTCAAGATCGAGGGCTGGCACGATTCCAACTATGCCAAGAAGATGATCGTCGAGGCGATCGAACGGGCGAAGGCGGTCAAGTAGGTAAGCGGCAGCCAACGGCTGGGCGATGGGGCTTGGGCGAGCCCTCAACGTCGTCATCCCAGGGCGAAGCAGGAGCGCCGCTCCGTCGCGGAGACCTGGGATCCATGCCGTGAGGTCGCGCGAAGATCGTTACGGAACAGAATTACTGCACCGTGGCAACGCCTTGATGTAACGGCATGGATCCTTGGGTCTGCGCCGCGTCGCTTCGCTCCTTGCTCCGCCCAAGGATGACGGATGCGCAACCTTCGCCGTCTCGCATTCGTCGAACACCCTCTGATTTCTAGTTATCTACTCGCCCGAAGTCCGGCACGTTGCCGATCACCTCGCGCTTGTCCTTGCCGCAAGCAAAACCCTTCGCCTTTTGGTCGGCGAGCTTGCGGGCCTGATCGTTGGCCTGAGGGTTGCCGGTAGCGAGCACGAGGCCGATTGTGCAGCCCTCATGCTCCTCCGGCTGCGCGACCTTGGCGACGACCAGCACCTCGGTCGGCTTGTTTTCGTTTTCGGGATTGCTGATCTCGCGACGATGAATGACGGCGAAGGGCACCGCCTTGTCGCCATTGGTTTCGATGCGCCACTCGACCTTCGCCCCAGCGGTGTTGAACCCGGAGAAACTCTCCCAGATGGCGGTCATGTCGTCGGAGGGAAAACCGTAGTAGACGGACTCACGCGCGTCGTCATAGCCGATCAGCACCGGATAGCCGCGATAGCCCGCGCAGGCGAGGTTCGCCCAGTCGCCGTCGCCTTCTTCCGATTGCGCGTAGGTCACGCAGTCCTTCTTCCAGTCGAGGTCGGTATAGTCGCTGGAAATGTCGCCGGCATGGGCCGAGCCACCAAGGATGACAAAGGCAGTAAGAGCAAGCCAGGCGCGCATCCGAAGACCTCCGTTTGGTGCAGCAGCGTAGCGTTAAAACCCGCGTGAGCCTAGGAAGCTGGGTTGGCGCGAAGGGTCAATTGTCTAGGCCGGTGCTGCTCCTCACCTGCCTGCCGGCATCCTCTCCCTGTATAGCGACGGGGAGAGGGGCGCTCTCCTCGATGGTTTTCGCCAACAGCCGACGTTGCAGGAAAAGCGCCGAAGCAGCGGACCACTAGTTCTTCAAGCTGGCTTCAATCAGCAGATCGGCGTTACGGGCGACTGATGCCGCCGGTCCGCCGAGGCCGAACAATTGGCCGCTGATATAGGCGCCCTCGATCAGCAGCAGCAGCCCATCGCCCAGCGTGTCGGAATCACTCGCACCCATCGCTGCCGCCATGGCGCGCAGGCGCCGGCGCAATTCCTGCTTGTTGTTCTCGCTCACCACCCGCGCGGGATGGCCGTGCTCGGGATATTCGACCGCCGCATTGGTCATGCCGCAGCCGCGATAGTCCGGCCTCTGCGTGCGTTTGCCCACGCGGGTGAGGAAAGCGATGATCTGCGCGCGCGGGTTGCCAGGATGCGCGTCCACGGCGTCGTCGAACCGCTGCCAGAATTCGAGGTCGTACTTGCGCAGATAGGAAGCGGCGAGTTCGTCCTTGGACGGGAAGGTCCGGTACAGGCTGGGCTTGGTGACGCCGGCGCGCCTGACGATCTCGTCGACGCCGATCGCCCGGATGCCTTCGCGATAGAACAGATCGCGCGCCACGTCGAGGATCTTGTCGGCAGCCTTCGGCGCCGGTGCCGTGCCGGCTCCGCTGATCGACGCTTCAATTTTATTGTCCGATGGCATTCAACAAACTCGCTTGACAATGTTACTGACCGGTACGTATGAATGGCGCCGCTCCATTGCAACGTACCGGTCAGTAACATGATAGCTCATTCCCGTCCCTTTGGCCAGCGCTACGCCTTCGTCGTCGTCGCAGTCATCTTCTTCTGCCTGCTGATCGCCGCCGGGCTTCGTTCCGCGCCGGCGGTCATGATGCTGCCGCTGGAAGAGAGCTTCGGCTGGCGGCGCGATGTCGTCTCGCTTGCCGCCGCTGTCGGCATCTTCCTCTATGGCCTCACCGGGCCGTTTGCCGCGGCGTTGATGGAGCGGATCGGGCTACGCCGCACGCTGCTTGCCGCGCTGCTGATCATGTCGGGTTCCACAGCGCTCAGCCTGCTGATGACCAAGCCGTGGCATCTGCTGCTCACATGGGGGGTATTTTCGGGCATCGGCTCGGGCGCGGTCGCCACCGTGCTCGGCGCCACCATCGTCAATCGCTGGTTCAAGACCAATCGCGGCCTGGTGATGGGGCTGATGTCCGCCTCGAGCGCGACCGGCCTGCTGGTGTTCCTGCCGCTGCTCGCCTCGTTGGCTCAGTCGGGAGGTTGGAAGCCGGTCGCCGTTGCCATCGCCATTGCCACGGCGGCTCTCGTGCCGCTGGTCTTTCTGCTGGTGCCGGAGCGCCCGGCTTCCATCGGCCAGGTGCGTTATGGCGCCGATGCCGACGACGTGCCGCCGGTGTCGCCGGCCGCGCAAGGCAATTTCCTGGCGCATACGCTGAACACGTTGCGCCGTGCCGCGGGAACCAGGGTGTTCTGGTACCTGTTCGCCACATTCTTCGTCTGCGGTTTCACCACAAACGGCCTCGTCGGCACGCACCTCATCGCCTTTTGCGGCGACATGGGCATCGGCGAGGTGCAGGCAGCCGGGCTGTTGTCGATGATGGGCATCTTCGACCTGATCGGCACGACGCTGTCCGGCTGGCTCACCGACCGTTTCGATCCGCGCAAGCTGCTTGGCGTCTATTATGCCGTGCGCGGCCTGTCGCTGATCTATCTGCCCTATTCCGGCTTCTCGGCCGTCAGCCTGGTCATCTTCGCCGTGCTCTATGGGCTCGACTGGATCGCCACCGTGCCGCCGACGCTCAGGCTCGCCAACGAAGCTTTCGGCGACCGCAGCGGCCCGATCGTGTTCGGCTGGATCGTCGCCGGCCACCAAGTGGGCGCCGCGGCGGCGGCGGCCTTCGGCGGCACGATGCGCGAATTGCAGGGCAATTACGAGCTTGCCTTCCTGATCGCCGGCATGACCGGCATAGCCGCGGCCTGTATTTCGCTCTTGATCAACACGAGCAAGCCGGCTTTTGAGCCGGAACCGCAGGCGGCGTAAGCGCGACTTCCCTTCTCCCGCAAGGGGAGAAGGGGAGAGCTGTGACCTGTTATCAAAATTTCATGGTTCCGATATGCGCCTGAAACATTGAGGCCGGAGGTTGGCGGTCCCGTTCAACGCCATCCGGAGACAGCCATGAACAAGCTCTCGTTAACCCGCCGCCCTTTCGTCACCTCGGCCAGCGCCTTTGGCCTAGTCGGCGCCTCCGGACTCGCGTTGCCTTACTATTCGCGCGCCAATCAGCGCCCGGCCTTCACCCACGGCGTCCAGTCCGGCGATATCGACGCCACCTCCGGCATGGTCTGGACCCGCACCGACCGGCCGGCGCGCGTGTACGAAGTGTCGACCACCGAAAGCTTCGTCGACGCCGTCAGGCTGGCGCCGCTCGATACCTCGCCCGCCAGCGACTATACGGTGAAGCGGCTGCTCACCGACCTCGCCGCCGACCAGGACATTTTCTTCCGGATGACGGCCGCCGATCTTTCCGACATCAACGCCATCTCCGAGCCGATCGTCGGCCGTTTCCGCACCGCGCCGGCGTCGAAGCGCGACGTGCGCTTCGCGTGGTCGGGCGACACCGCCGGCCAGGGCTGGGGCATCGACGAGACCGGCATGAAGACCTACTCCACCATCGCCAAGCACACGCCTGACTTCTTCCTCCATTCCGGCGACACGATCTATGCCGACGGCGCCATGAAGGACGAGGTCGACCTGCCCGGCGGCGGCAAGTGGAAGAACGTCGTCATGATCGACGGCAAGCGCAAGGTTGCCGAAACGCTGGACGAGTATCGCGACCAGTGGAAGTACAACATGATGGACAAGCACGTGCTCGCGCTTAGCGCCATCTGCCCGACCTTCTACCAGTGGGACGACCACGAGGTGGTGAACAACTGGTCGGATTCGAAGGACCTGACGACCGACAACCGCTACACGGAAAAATCCATCCCTGTGCTGGCGGCCCGCGCGGCGCGCGCCTTCCATGAGATGACGACCATCCGCTACGAACCTTCGGAACCGGGACGCGTCTATCGCAAGATCGCCCACGGGCCGCTGCTCGACGTGTTCTTCCTCGACATGCGCTCCTATCGCGGCCCGAACGGCCCCGACATGGAGGACACGCTGACGCCGAAGTCGCGCATGCTCGGCGAGCAGCAGACGCAGTGGCTGAAGCGCGAGCTGGCGAATTCCAAGGCGACCTGGAAGATCATCGCCGCCGACATGCCGCTCGGCCTCGTCGTCTGGAACGACGCGGCCAAAAAGGCCGGAGCCGAGGCGGTCAGCAACGGCGACAATGGCACGCCGAAGGGCCGCGAGCTCGAATTCGCCGACCTGCTGCGCTACATCAAGAACGCCGGCATCACCAACACGGTGTGGCTGACCGCCGACGTCCACTACACGGCGGCGCATTACTACAATCCAGACAAGGCGCAGTTCCAGGATTTCAACCCGTTCTGGGAATTCGTCTCCGGCCCGATCCACGCCGGTACCTTCGGTCCCAACGATCTCGACATGACCTTCGGGCCCGAGCTGAAGTTCATCAAAGCGCCGAGCGCCGAGCAGGGCCAGAACCTGCCGCCATCAGCGGGCCTGCAGTTCTTCGGCCTGGTCGACATTTCCGGCGCCACCGAGCAGCTAACGGTGCGGCTGATGGATCGCGACGACAACGAGCTCTACAAGGTCACGCTCGATCCGGTGCGGTCGGCTTAGGGTCGGCGCCAGGCAACCCTCTCTATCCTGCCGGACTGTCCGTCACGGCAGAGGAGGGTGTGCCGGAGTGCCACCTTTGTCAGATAGCCGTCGCAATATTAATCCGGATAGCAGGTCGCGGGAATGTTCGGCCAGACGGCGGTGTCGCAGTTGGCTGCCTTCTGGCGCTGCTTGAATGCGGCGCTGACCGGGCCGGTGACGATCGGGTCGACCCCGTCCGGGGCGTCGGCAAACATCTGCTGCGCGGTTTTGGCATCACGGGGCGAGGGGTCAGCTTCTCTCAGGGCAGCCGCCGACTGTGCGGCGCCAGCCGCAACAAGCACGCCAAGCGCTGCCCACGCGAAAACCGGACGCAATCTGGACATCTGATCGGTCATGAACATGAAATTGCCCGGCCCCTCAAAGGTTCCGCCTTGGTTAACAGAATCATTTCACACCAAGACGTTTAAGAATCAGTGACCATTTATTTGGGGCGGGGCCTCCCCTTTCGCAATTGCGAAAAACCTTGTATGAGCCGCCCAACCGAAAAAGGCGGCGCTTTCGGGCCTGCTGCCTGCAACGCTCCCGAGACCAGACAATGAACCTCCGCAATATCGCGATCATCGCGCATGTCGACCATGGAAAAACCACGCTCGTCGACCAACTCCTGAAACAGTCCGGCGCCTTCCGCGAAAACCAGCGCGTCGCCGAGCGCGCCATGGACTCCAACGACCTCGAAAAAGAACGCGGCATCACCATCCTGGCCAAGGCGACCTCGGTCGATTGGAAGGGCACCCGCATCAATATCGTCGACACGCCCGGACACGCCGACTTCGGCGGCGAGGTCGAGCGCATCCTGTCGATGGTGGATTCGGCGATCGTGCTCGTCGACGCCGCCGAAGGGCCGATGCCGCAGACCAAGTTCGTCGTCGGCAAGGCGCTGAAGGTAGGTCTGCGGCCGATCGTCGTCATCAACAAGATCGACCGGCCGGACGCCCGTCACATCGAGGTGGTCAACGAGGTGTTCGACCTGTTCGCGGCGCTCGATGCGACCGACGAACAGCTCGACTTCCCGATCCTCTACGGCTCGGGCCGCGACGGCTGGGTCTCGGAAAATCCTGAAGGCCCGAAAGACCAGGGCCTTGCGCCGCTGTTCGATCTCGTCGTCAAGCATGTGCCCGCGCCGACGGTGCATCCCGGTCCGTTCCGCATGATCGGTACGATCCTCGAAGCCAATCCGTTCCTCGGCCGCATCATCACCGGCCGCATCGAGTCCGGTTCGCTGAAGCCCAACCAGGCGGTCAAGGTGCTGCACCATGACGGCACGCAGATCGAGACCGGACGAATCTCGAAAATCCTCGCCTTCCGCGGGCTCGAGCGCCAGCCGATCGAGGAAGCCCAGGCGGGCGACATCGTCGCCATCGCCGGCCTGTCGAAGGGCACCGTCGCCGACACCTTCTGCGATCCGAGCGTGAGCGAGCCGCTGCATGCGCAGCCTATCGACCCGCCGACGGTGACCATGTCCTTCCTCGTCAACGACAGTCCGCTTGCCGGCACCGAGGGCGACAAGGTGACCAGCCGCGTCATCCGCGACCGGTTGCTGCGCGAGGCCGAAGGCAATGTGGCGCTCAAGATCGAGGAATCGCCGGAGAAGGATTCCTTCTTCGTCTCCGGTCGCGGCGAGTTGCAGCTTGCCGTGCTGATCGAGACGATGCGCCGCGAAGGCTTCGAGATCGCCGTGTCGCGCCCGCGGGTCGTCATGCAGAAGGGCGATGACGGCCAGTTGCTGGAGCCGGTCGAGGAAGTCGTCATCGACGTCGACGAGGAGCACGCCGGCGTGGTCGTGCAGAAGATGTCGGAACGCAAGGCCGAGATGGTCGAGCTGCGCCCCTCCGGCGGCAACCGCCAGCGCCTTGTCTTCCATGCGCCGACCCGCGGCCTGATCGGCTATCAGTCGGAACTGTTGACCGACACGCGCGGCACCGCCGTGATGAACCGGCTGTTTCATGCCTACGAGCCCTACAAGGGCGAGCTGCCCGGCCGCACCAATGGCGTGCTGATCTCCAACGAACAGGGTGAGTCGGTCGCCTATGCGATGTGGAACCTGGAGGATCGCGGCCCGATGATCATCGATCCGGGCGTCAAGGTTTACCAGGGCATGATCATCGGCATCCATTCCCGCGACAACGACCTGGAAGTGAACGTGCTGAAGGGCAAGAAGCTCACCAACATCCGCGCCGCCGGCAAGGACGAGGCGGTGAAGCTGACGCCGCCGGTCCGCATGACGCTGGAACGCGCGCTGGCCTGGATCCAGGACGACGAGCTGGTCGAGGTGACGCCGAAGACCATCCGGCTCAGGAAGCTCTATCTCGATCCGAACGAGCGCAAGCGCTTCGAGAAGTCGGCCAAGGTAATGGGCGCGGCGTAGGGTTTTAGCCCAGGCAGTTACTCAAGGGAGGAGCAGCGCTCCCTCCCTTGTTACTTCATGCACATGCGGCCGAAACGACAGCGTCACGGCCGGTCTCGCCGGAGAGGTCGACGCGTACCACCATGCCGTCGCGCACCGGCCTGCGCAGGGCTTTGGCGCCGCACGGTTCGATAGCGAGCAACCGCCGCGCTTCCCAGGCCTGCAGCCTCGACCGGGAGATGCCGAGCTCGCCGGCGAGCAAGCGGTCAAGCCGCAAGGGCGTTGCGGCATCGAGCCGAAGCTCAAGCCAAAGCGCCGTCGCGCCTTCCGGCCTGCCATCCAGCGGCTCCTTTCGCACCGTGACTTCGGGAGATTCTTCGATCCGCCCGACCCGATTTCTGAGCGCCACGGCATCGAAGCCATAGTGTCGGACCAGCGTCGGATCGTTGCGCTCCAGTGCAGCCATCAGCGCCGGTGCGATGTCGCGACGGTTGCATCGCTCGAAAATGGTTCGGTTCCAGGAATTGTCGCAGTCGGTGCAGCGATAGATCAGCCAGGCATCGATGCGCTTGCCGTTGGCGTTGACGCGGAACTTTCCGCTGCATTGGTAAGGTTTGACGCCGCCGCAGCGATTGCAGTTGATGAGAGGTCGAGGCGCGACTGCGGGCGCGACCACCCAGCGAATGCGCAAAGTTCGAGACATGCCGATAGGCCCTTCCCGTCGGGAAGTCCGTCAGCGCGGCAATGTCCGAGATGCCCATGCGGGCACGGTGTGGCGAAAGGCTGTAGTGGTTGAAAATCAGGCGCCCGCGCAAATTGCGCGACGGCGGCTCAGCAATGCCAAACCGGTCTCGAGCCGCCGCCTGAAGAACACATGAGATGAATGCAGGTGCCGCCAAAGCGCGCCTGCGGTGCTTTCGGGAGTAGACGAGACCGGCGGTTACTGAGGCAAAGTGAAACTCGAAATCGGGAAAGGATCGGCTCTTCTAGCCGTGCGACGGCGGGCGGGCAAGACGGGTATGCCGCCCGCCGTGTTTCACTGTGACGACCTTCGGGCGCTTTGGCGCTACATCATCTCGATGATCGGCGCGACCTCGACGCTGAAGGCCGGGTTCATCAGGATCGGACAATCCCTTGCCTTGGCGACGGCATCGTCGATATCCTTCGCTTCGACGATCGTGTAGCCGGCGGTTGGATTGCTGCCGCCATTGTTCTCGACCACGCCGCCGGGCAGCACCGTTCTCGACATGCCGACAGGATTGCCGCCGTCGATCACGGCCGAACCCAGCTTGTCGTACCAGCCGGTCCAGGCATCCATCGCGGCTTTGCGCTCGGCCTCGTCGGTCGGCATCTTGC
>NZ_RZSN01000100.1:0-21757 GCF_003997315.1 Mesorhizobium sp. M1A.F.Ca.IN.020.04.1.1 | reverse complement strand
GTCCTGGGCCTCGATCGAAGGCGCCACCGCCATGATCGCCATGAGTTTCGCGCAGGTTGCGACCGTCAACGGCAATCCCAACCCGAAGGCGATGTTCATTGACTACGGATGGACCGACCTGCCGGTCATCGTGCCGCTTCTGGTCGCGATCGGCTGCGGGCTGATTGCCGGCCTGATCAACGGCGCCCTGATCGCCTACACGCGCATTCCGCCGTTCATCGCCACGCTCGGCATGATGGTCACGGCGCGCGGCATCGCCAAATGGTGGTCGAAGGGCCAGCCGATCTCGTTCCCGACCGACAGCTTCGCGGCCATCGGCAAGGGGCTGATGCCGGTCATCATCTTCATTTCACTGGCGATCCTGTTCCAGCTCATCCTGAGCTACACCCGATACGGCAAGCATTGTTACGCCATCGGCTCCAACGAGGATGCCGCGCGCATGTCCGGCATCAAGATCGCCAACCACAAGGTGCTGGTCTATGTGATTGCCGGCATCCTCGCCTCGATCGCCGCGGTGGTGCTTTCCTCCAAGAACCTCACCGCCCAGGCCGGCATGGGCGTGATGTACGAGCTCGACGCCATCGCCATGGCGGTCATCGGCGGCGTCTCGCTCTCGGGCGGCCGCGGGTCTATCATAGGCACGGTGATCGGCTCGCTGATCTTCGGCGTTATCATTTCCGGCTTCACCTTCCTGCGCCTCGACGCCTACTACCAGGAGATGGTCAAGGGCGTGATCATTGTCGGCGCAGTCGTTCTTGATCAATGGCGCCAGCGCCGCCGGGCGATAGGAGCTTGACCATGTCCGATATCGTTCTGAAGACCGAAAACCTCACCAAGCATTATGGCGGCGTTCACGCGCTGCAGGAGGCGAATTTCGAGCTGCGCAAGGGCGAGCATGTCGCCATCATGGGCGACAACGGCGCCGGCAAGTCGACCTTCGTGCGCCAGATCACCGGCGTCGAGCAGCGCACCGACGGCAAGATCTGGTTCGACGGCAAGGAAGTGAACTTCGCCGGCCCGATCGAGGCGCGCGAGGCCGGCATCGAGACCGTGTTCCAGAACCTGGCTCTGGCCGACGACCTCGACGTGCCGTCGAACCTCTTCCTCGGCCGGGAGAAGGTGCTTTTCAACCTCGGCCCCTTCTCGATTCTCGACCGCAAGGCGATGCGCAGGGCGACGGAGGCGGCGCTGATCCGCACCGCGGTGAAGATCCCGAACCTTTCCAGCACCATCCGCCACATGTCGGGCGGCCAGCGCCAATGCGTGGCGATCGCCAGGACCGCAACCTTCGCCTCCAAGCTGATCATCATGGACGAGCCGACCGCAGCGCTTGGCGTGCAGGAAACGGCGCAGGTCGAAAACATCATCCGCACGCTGAAGGAGAACGGCGAGCCGCTGATCCTGATCAGCCACAACATGCGCCAGGTCTTCGACCTGGTCGACCGCATCGTCGTATTCCGGCGCGGCCGCATCGTCGCCAATTTGCGCAAGCAGGACACCGACGGCAACGACATCGTCGCTTACATCACCGGCGCCAAGACCGGGCAGGCGGAGCTTCAGGCCGCCTGACCAGGCGCCACGACGGGACCAGACCAAATCGTCCGCGCCGGCCGGCGCGGACACGTTTTAGAGCCACCCTCAAAGGACATTCCATGACTCTCCGCTTCGCTCTTCTCGGCGCCGGCCGTATCGGCAAGGTGCATGCCCGCGCCGTAGCCTCAAACCCGCAGGCCAAGCTGGTGGCCGTGGCGGACGCCTTCGAGAAAGCGGCGACGGAGCTTGCCTCCGCCTATGGGGCCGAGGTGCGCAGCATCGACGCCATCGAGCAGGCCAAGGACATCGACGCCGTCATCATCTGCACGCCGACCGACACTCACGCCGACCTGATCGAGCGCTTCGCCAGGGCCGGCAAGGCGATCTTCTGCGAGAAGCCGATCGACCTCGACGTCAAGCGCGTCGAGCAGTGCCTGGCCGTGGTCGACAAGGCCGGCGCTACGCTGATGGTCGGCTTCAACCGCCGCTTCGACCCGCATTTCGCCGCCGTCCGCAAGGCGATCGACGACGGCGCCATCGGCGATGTCGAGATGGTCACCATCACCTCGCGCGATCCGGGCGCGCCGCCGCTCGACTACATCGCGCGATCCGGCGGCATTTTTCGCGACATGACCATCCATGATTTCGACATGGCGCGCTTCCTGCTCGGCGAAGAGCCGGTTGCCGTCAGCGCGCACGCCTCGGTGCTGGTCGACAAGAAGATCGGCGAAGCGGGCGATTTCGACTCCGTCAGCGTCATTCTGGAAACCGCGTCCGGCAAGCAGGCCGTCATCTCCAACTCGCGCCGCGCCACCTATGGCTACGACCAGCGCATCGAGGCGCACGGCTCGAAGGGCATGGTTGCGGCCGAGAATCAGCGGCCGGTGTCGATCGAACTCGCCAACGACAAGGGCTACACGCGCCCGCCGCTGCACGATTTCTTCATGACCCGCTACATCGACGCCTACGCCAACGAGATCGCTTCCTTCATCGCCGCCGCGACTGCCGGCAAGAAGGCGGCGCCGAGCGGCAAGGACGGGCTGGTCGCCTTGAAGCTGGCTGATGCCGCCTTGGAGTCTGCCAAGACAGGCAAGACCGTCCGCGTCGCCTGAAGGTTTGAAACTCGATTACAGGAGCCAGAGCGATGAACGGTCTAGCCGGTCGCAATTCAGAAACGCGCGCCATCGTCACCGGCGGCGCGCAGGGCATCGGCTTCGCCGTGGCGGAAGCCTTGGCCGACGAGGGTTGCCGCGCGCTGGCGCTGGTCGGCCGCTCGCAGGACAAAGGTGACAAGGCGGTCGCAGCGCTCAAGAAGAACGGTGTCGATGCCATCTTCATCAGCGCCGATGTCGCCAAGGTCGCCGACTGCAAGCGCGCCGTCGCAACGGCGCTCGCGCATTTCGGCACTTTGAACGCTCTGGTCAACGCCGCCGCCACTTCGGCCCGCGGCTCGTTGGTCGAGACATCGGAAGAGCTTTTCGACCAGATCTTCGACACCAATGTGCGCGGCCCCTTTTTCCTGATGCAAGGCCTCGTCGCGCATCTCCTGGAGCGCAGGGCGCCGGGCTCGATCGTCAACGTGCTGTCGATGTCGGCGCATGCCGGCCAGTCCTTCCTGACGCCCTATTCGACCAGCAAGGGCGCGCTGATGACGCTGACCAAGAATGTCGCCAGCTCCTACCGGAAAAACCGCATCCGCTGCAACGCGGTGCTGCCCGGCTGGATGGATACCGAGGGCGAGGCGATCGTGCAGAAGAAGTGGCACGATGCGCCGGACGACTGGCTGGAAAAGGCCGAGGCCGCGCAGCCGATGGGCCAGTTGGTCAAGCCGGCGCAGCTTGCCCGGCTGATCACCTATATGCTCAGCCCGCAGGCCGGCGTCATGACCGGCTCGCTGGTTGATTATGATCAAAACATAGCTGGCGTGATCGGGGAGTAGTGACACGAGTAGCCTTACGCCAGAAGCCGGCCAGCTGTGGGTGGAGATGTGATCAGCCTCGTGCGCCCAAAGGTACGCGGCCCCTGAGAGCCCCTGTTGCCGCAGCATCGCTATTCCGGTATAGTCAAGATGGTCAGAGTAGTCATGAGATTGAGATGCTGCCCGGACCGAAAGAAGATACGAGCTGGACGGTCGCTGGGGCAAAGGCCCGGCTCTCGGAGGTAATAGATCGGGCGCAATCTTCGCCTCAGACGATCACCCGTAACGGCAAACCAAGCGTTGTCGTCGTGTCCGCAGAGGAATGGCGGCGGAAGACCGCCCGCAAAGGAACGCTTGCTGAGTTCCTCCTGGAGTCGCCGCTGCGCGGCGCCGATCTCGACCTTGAGCGTCAACCCGACGAACCGCGTGATCAGCCGCTTTGAGGCTTCTGCTCGATACCAATGTCCTGTCAGAGGTGACGAGGCCGGCGCCGGATGTAGGCGTTCTAAAGTGGCTGGACGGGCTTGATGAGGATCGATCATTCATCAGCGTCGTGTCGATCGCCGAGATCCGGCGCGGCGTTTCCCTCATGGATGAGGGCCGCAAACGAGAGGCACTGGCCGAATGGCTCGCTCGAGATTTGCCGCAGCGCTTCGAGCAAAGGGTTTTGCCGGTGGACGAAGCCGTTGCCTTGGCCTGGGGCGACCTGATGGGCATTGCCAAGCGCCGCGGTCGCGGTCTGTCGTCGATGGACGGTCTGATCGCCGCCACCGCGATTGCGAAGCAGCTCACCTTGGCAACGCGTAATTCGAAGGATTTCGAAGGCTTTGCAATCGAACTTTTCGATCCATGGTCTGCATGAACCGTGAACCGCTGCATGATGCTCTATTTTTCCCGAGGCCACGGAGCACGGCGCAAACCAAGCAAATGCTTAGCTTCATGGGGACGTGACAAGCGCCTCGGCATCGACTATATGAGCCGCATGATCCACCTGACCGCCTCGTTTTGGTACTTTAGCTACGGTAGCTCGCTGGCGGCGGGAGGATTGCGCTCGATCTGAAGATTGCAGCATCTAATCCGAAAAGCCGCCAGACCTGGCGGCTTTTTCGTTTCAGCCGGCAGGTCTCCTAACCAGGAGCAGAAAGCCGTGTTGACCACCACAGACGACCTACGGGTCAAGGAACTCAAAGTCCTGAGCACGCCGGACGACGTGATGCGCGAGATACCGCGCTCGCTCACGGCGACGCGCACCGTTGCTGCGTCACGCAACGCCATCCATTCCATCCTGACCGGGGCCGACGATCGACTGGTCGTCATCGTCGGCCCTTGTTCCATCCACGATCCGGTCGCCGCCGTGGACTACGCCAGCCGTCTGGCGGCGCTGCGCGAGGCCCTGGCCGACCGGCTCGAGATCGTCATGCGCGTCTATTTCGAGAAGCCGCGCACCACGGTTGGCTGGAAGGGCCTGATCAACGATCCCGACCTCGACGGCAGCTTCAACATCGACAAAGGCTTGCGGATGGCGCGCAACGTGCTTTCCGCCGTCAACAATCTCGGCCTGCCGGCGGCGACCGAATTCCTCGACATGACGACGCCGCAATACATCGCCGACCTCGTCGCCTGGGGCGCCATCGGCGCGCGCACGACCGAAAGCCAGATCCACCGCGAGCTGGCGTCGGGCCTCTCTTGCCCGGTCGGCTTCAAGAACGGCACCGACGGCAATCTGAGAATCGCCGGCGAGGCGGTGAAGTCCGCTGCGCAGCCGCATCATTTCATGGCGGTGACCAAGGGCGGCCGCAGCGCGATCGCGGCGACGACCGGCAACGAAGACTGCCATGTCATTCTGCGTGGCGGCGTAGCGCCGAACTACGACACGGCAAGCGTCGACGCGGCCGCCGCGGAGCTCGGCCGCATCGGCATCGCGCCGCGCCTGATGATCGATGTCAGCCACGCCAACAGCGGCAAGAAGCCGGAGAACCAGCCGAAAGTCGCGCACGACGTGGCGGGCCAGGTCGCAGCGGGCGACGAGCGCATCATCGGAGTCATGATCGAGAGCAATCTCGTCGCCGGCCGTCAGGACGTCGTGCCCAGCAAGCAGCTCACCTACGGCCAGAGCATCACCGACGGCTGCATCGATTGGGCGACCACCGAAACGGTGCTGCACGGACTTGCCGGCGCCGTCGAGTGGCGCCGGTCGGTGAAGCGCGAACTGCTCGCCACCCGTCAGGGCGCCGCCTGACAACCCTGGCGAGGGCGGCGTTCACGCGGCCCCCAGCCCCTCCCATGCGGTGAATACCGAGACCGCGAATAGAAGCAGCCCGGCCGCACGGCCGGCAATGACCGTTGCCCGCGGATTGCCGACCAGAAGCGCCCGGCTGCGCCCGGCGGTGATGGCGAGGCCGCCGTAGATTCCTGCTTGTGTGACGACAGTCAGCAGTCCCATGATGGTCGCCTGCATCCAGATCGGACCGTAAACCGGCTTCAGGAACTGCGGATAGACGGCAAGGATAAACAGATAGGCCTTGGGGTTGATCAGGCAGGTGACCAATCCCTGGCGAAAGGCTTTCCAGGCGGAGCGGCTGCCGGCGGGCCCGTCATCGCTGACGGTGATCGAGCTGCGCATCAGCGAAATTCCGATATAGGCCATGTAAGCGGCGCCGGCGATCAGCAGCGGTTTGAACAGGACCGGCACGAAATGAATCAGCAGCCCGACGCCGATCGCCCCGTTCAACGTATGCACTACGCCGCCGAGCATAATGCCGCCGGTCGCCGCCAGCCCCCTGTCGCGCCCCCCGGTCAGCGCATTGGCCAGCACGAACAGCATGTCCATGCCTGGAACGGCGATGATGCCGAACAGCAGGATGAAGAATAGCCAGAGATTTTCCGTGTAACTCATGTCAGTTGCCTGTCGCAGCGCCCGCCAAGGACGCTGAGGAATCTGTTGATTTTCAAACCGATGCGCGGCCCTATAGGTCGTCCCAACTGACGGGGGTGTGTCAGTTGCGTTACGATCGAGTGGAAAAATGCGCAAGGCCTCGCGTCTGTTCGAAATTATCCAGATCCTGCGGCTGGCCAAGAAGCCGGTGACCGCGGCGACGATTGCCGAGCAACTGGAAGTGACGGTGCGCTCCGTCTATCGCGACATCGCAGCCCTGCAGGCGATGCGCGTGCCGATCGAGGGCGGGCGCGGCATCGGCTATATCCTGCGCCCCGGCTTCGACCTGCCGCCGCTGATGTTTTCGATCGAGGAGATGGAGGCGATCGTGCTGTCGCTGGCGCTGCTGGAACGCACCGGCGATGACGAGCTCAAGCAGGCGGCAAAGCGCGTCGGCGCCAAGATCTCCGGCGCGGTGCCGCCGCCCTTGCGCCAGACGCTCGACGCCAACGCACTTCATGCCTGGGGTTTTGCGCCTGCGGCCGCGGCGGTCGATCTGGCTCTGGTGCGCCGCGCCATCCGCGACGAGGAGAAGCTCGACCTTGCCTACCGCGACGAAGCCGGCCGCGACACACAGCGTATCGTCCGTCCGATCGCGCTGATCTACTACGCCGAGACCGCCAACATCGTCGCTTGGTGCGAACTGCGCCAGGCCATCCGCAATTTCCGCAGCGACCGCATCGAGGATTGCCAGCCGACCGGCCTATGGTTCAAAGGCGAAGGCGATCAACTGCGGCAGGTTTGGGTGGACGGCTGGGAGATCAATGCAGCAGCCGCCGCCGGCACCTGAAGGGGAGCCAGCTCACCTCACATCCACCCAGCGCTGTTCCTGGAACGAACGCGCCATCGCATGCACGGTCCGCTCGATCTCCAGCCCCTCGTCGAAGTCGATGGTCCGCGCCGGCTTGCCGGCGATCCGCATCAAAAGCTCGCGGCATTCGATGATCTTAAGGTCGTTGAAGCCGAGGCCGTGGCCGGGCGCCGGCACGAAGGAATCGTAGGGCTTGTGGTGCGGCGCCAGCAGGATCGTGCGGTAGCCCTGCTCGGTCGGCCGGTCGGCGGTCAGATAAAGTTGGAACTCGTTCATTCGCTCCTGGTCGTAGAGGATCGAGCCTTTCGAGCCGAAGATCTGGAGGGCGATACGGCCCTTGCGGCCCCAGGCCGAGCGGTTGACCAGCAGCGTACCGGCGACACCGTTCTCCAGATGCATCAGAACACTGGCGATATCGTAGGTCTCGACCGCACGGCGGCCGCCGGAGGCGACGCGCCGGTCGGCATAGGGTTTCGCCATGTCGCACATGACGCGAGCGACGCGGCCGAACAGCACTTTGATCAGCGACAGCGGATGCACCGCGAAATCGTCGAGCGCGCCATAACCGGAAGCCGCCTCATGCTTCCAGAAGAACAGCGCCTCGGGATCGGCCATGAAATCCTCGTCCATCTCGATGCGCACGAGATTGACATCGCCGATGATCTTTTCCTCAAGCAGCGCGCCGATGTGGCGGATGGCCGGGTTCTGAATGTAGTTGTAGCCGAGCACGGCAGCCTTGCCGGATTTGGTCGCTGCCTTCGCCATCGCCTCGGCCTCGGCAAAACTCGGTGCCATCGGCTTCTCGCACCACAGGTGCTTGCCGGCTTCGAGGATGGCGATCGCCATTTCCGGATGGAACTGGTTGGGCGTGGTCAGCGACACGACATCGACCTCCGGATCGTTGACGACGGCACGCCAGTCGCCCGAGCCTCGAGTGAAGCCGAACTCGGCCGCTTTGCGCTTTGCAAGCTCGTCATTGACCTCACCCAGATGCACCAGCCTCGCCTTCTCGACATCGGGAAAGACGGTGCCGACCGCGTTCCAGGCAATGGCGTGGCACTTGCCCATGAAGCCCGTGCCGATGAGGCCCACTCCGACCATGTCGATTGTCTCCGCTGAAGGGGAAGAATTCGCATGGATGAATTAATCCATTTCAGCCGAGAATGGAACGTCCAAATCATTTTTTATGGTGTTCTTGCGCGAAACCGCTATGATGAGGCAGGAGAGGGAACACCAGCATGGCCGTGGGCGGAGCGACGATGGACGGACGGGTGCCTCGCGATTTCGAGACCTTGCGCACGACGATCCTGGAGCGGCGCACCAGTCTGCCCAAGCGCATCGCGCAGATCGCCGCCTATGCGCTGGACAATCCCGACGACATCGCCTTCGGCACGGCGGCGAGTATCGCGGCTTCCGCCGGCGTCCAGCCCTCGACGTTGATCCGCTTCGCCCAGCAGCTCGGCTTCGATGGTTTCACTAGCCTGCAGCAGGTGTTTCGCGAGCGGCTGCGCGAACGCAATTCCTCCTATGACGAGCGGTTGGCGGCACTGCGCGCCAAGGCCGAGGAAGGCGCTGGACACCGGGCGATCTTCGACGGCTTCGTGGCTGCCGCCAGCACCTCGCTCAGCGACATTTCGCGCGCGCTGAACGATGCGCATTTCGAACAGGCGATCACGCTGCTGGCAAAGGCCGAGACAATCTATGTGCTGGCCAAGCGCCGCTCCTATCCGGTCGCCTCCTACATCGCCTACGCGCTTGGCAAGCTCAAGATCCGCAACCAACTGATCGAGTCGGCCGCGGGCTTGAACGCCGAGATGATCGGCTTCGCCACGCCGCGCGACGCCGTCATCGCCATCAGCTTCTCGCCTTACGCGCCTGCGACCATCGAGGAGACGCGCTCGATCGCCGAGCAGGGCGTGCCCATCGTCGCCATCACCGACAGCTCGTTCTCGCCGCTCGCCCAATTCGCCAAGGTCTGGTTCGAGGTGGCCGAATCCGATTTCGGCGGCTTCCGCTCTTTGTCGGCGACGATGGCGCTTGCCATGGCGCTGACCGTTGCCGTCGGCGAAAAGCGGCGCGACGCCGGCCGCAAGCGCAAGGCCTGAGCGGCCCCGAACGGGCGTTTTTCCATCAGGGAACACTCATTCCATATTGACTATGGATTGGAATTATTATTTCATATTGACGGTGCCACGCCGCCGTTCGCGCGTGCTGCCCAAAACGACGCTGCTCTGCACAACAAAGCCGATGGGAGGTTCGAATGGGCGAAGCCGTGGAAGCGAAATATCCGCCGCTCGACGTCATCACGATCGGCCGCGCCTCTGTCGATCTCTACGGCCAGCAGATCGGCTCGCGTCTGGAGGACATAACCTCCTTCGCCAAGTCGGTCGGCGGCTGCCCGGCCAATATCTCCGTCGGCACGGCAAGGCTCGGCCTGCGCTCGGCGCTGCTCACTCGCGTCGGCGACGAGCAGATGGGCCGTTTCATCCGCGAGCAGCTCAGGCGTGAGGGCGTCTCGGTCGACGGCCTGAAGACCGACAAGGAACGGCTGACGGCGCTGGTGCTGCTTTCCGTCGAGGACGAAGGCGTCTCGCCGATGATTTTTTATCGTTCGGATTGCGCCGATATGGCGCTCGCCGAAGAGGACATCGACGAGGCTTTCATCGCCTCGGCGCGCGCCGCGGTCGTCACCGGCACCCATTTCTCGCGTCCCAACTCGGATGCCGCACAGCGCAAGGCGATCCGTTTGATGAAGGCCAAGGGCGGCAAGGTCGTGTTCGACATCGACTACCGCCCGAACCTCTGGGGGCTCGCCGGCCATGCCGAGGGCTTCGAGCGCTACGTCAAGTCGGACCGGGTCTCGGCGCAGCTGAAGACGGTGCTGCCCGATTGCGACCTCATCGTCGGCACCGAGGAGGAAATCATGATCGCCTCCGGCGCCGACGATTGTCTGAGCGCGCTTAAGACGATCCGCACGCTGTCGGCCGCTACCATCGTGCTCAAGCGCGGTGCCAAAGGCTGCATCGTCTATGACGGGCCGATCAGCGACGACCTCGAGGACGGTATCGTCGGTGAGGGCTTCCCGATCGAGATCTACAACGTGCTCGGCGCCGGCGACGCCTTCATGTCGGGCTTCCTGCGCGGCTGGCTCGGCGGCGAAAGCTTTGCCACGGCGGCGACCTGGGCCAATGCCTGCGGCGCCTTCGCCGTGTCGCGCCTGCTATGCGCGCCGGAATATCCCACCTTCGAGGAGCTGCAGTTCTTTCTGAAGCACGGCAGCAAGCACTTGGCGCTGCGCAAGGACGAGGCGATCAACCACATCCACTGGGCGACGACGCGCCGGCGCGACATCCCTTCGCTGATGGCGCTCGCTTGCGACCACCGCGTCCAGCTGGAAGATGTCGCCGCCAGGGTCGGTGCAGATGTCTCGCGCATCCCCGACTTCAAGGTGCTCACCGTCAAGGCGGCGGCCAAGGTCGCCGCCGGTCGCGACGGCTACGGCATGCTGATCGATGAGAAATACGGCCGCGATGCCATGTTCGAGTTCGCCCGCCATCCCTTTGCCTGGCTCGGTCGGCCGGTCGAATTGCCCGGATCGCGGCCGCTGCGCTTCGAATTCTCGCAGGACGTCGGCTCGCAGCTCACCGAATGGCCGGTCGACCATTGCATCAAGTGCCTCTGCTTCTATCATCCGGATGATCCGGAGGCGCTGAAGACAGAGCAGCAGCAAAAACTGCGAGCCCTGTTCGAGGCGGCGCGGAAAGTCGGCAGGGAACTGCTCGTCGAGATCATCGCCGGCAAGCACGGCACGCTCGACGACACCACCATTCCGCGCGCCCTTGAAGAACTCTATGCGCTGGGCATCAAGCCCGACTGGTGGAAGCTCGAGCCGCAGGCCTCGGCAGGCGCCTGGGCCAGGATAGAGCAGGTGATCGTCAAGAATGATCCGTGGTGCCGCGGCGTCGTGCTGCTCGGTCTGGAGGCGCCGCAGGATGAGCTGGTCGCCGCCTTTGCCGCCACCGCCAATGCGCCGATCGTCAAGGGATTTGCAGTCGGTCGCACCATCTTTGTCAATGCCGCCGAACAATGGCTGGCCGGCAAGATCTCGGATGACGAGGCTGTCGCCGACATGGCCTCGCGCTTTGAGCAATTGACCGAGGCATGGCTTGCAGCGCGCGGCCGCAAAGCAGCATAAGAAGAACGGGCAGCATATTAGGCGGCACAGGGAAAGCCGGAGGAAACGACAATGACCAACACCGTTCGCCTGACGATGGCGCAGGCGCTGACCCGCTTTCTCAGCCGCCAGATGACCGAGATCGACGGCAAGAAGGTGCCGATCTTCGGCGGCGTCTGGGCGATCTTCGGCCACGGCAATGTCGCCGGCATCGGCGAGGCGCTCTACCAGGTCCGCGACGAGCTGCCGACCTTCCGCGCCCATAACGAGCAGGCGATGGCGCATGCGGCGATTGCTTACGGCAAGGCGAATTTCCGCCGCCGCTTCATGGCCGCGACCACCTCGATCGGCCCCGGCGCGCTCAACATGGTGACGGCTGCGGCGCTCGCCCACGTCAATCGCTTACCGGTGCTGCTGCTTCCCGGCGATGTCTTCGCCAACCGCTTGCCCGACCCGGTGCTGCAGCAGGCCGAAGATTTCTCCGACGGCACGGCGAGCGTCAACGATTGCTTCCGCCCCGTCTCGCGCTATTTCGACCGCATCACGCGGCCGGAGCAGATCATCCCGGCGCTGAACCGCGCCATGCAGGTGCTGACCGATCCGGCCGAATGCGGCCCGGTCACGCTTTCGCTCTGCCAGGACGTGCAGGCGGAGGCCTATGATTATCCGGAAAGCCTGTTTGCCGAGCGCGTCTGGACGCCGCGCGGGCTGCGCCCGGATCGCAACGAACTGGCCGTCGCCGTCGCGGCCCTGAAGAACGCCAAGAAGCCGCTGGTGATCGCCGGCGGCGGCGTCCTCTATTCGCAGGCTTCCGGAGAGCTGGCCAAGCTGGTGCAGGGCGCCGGCATTCCGGTTTGCGAGACGCAAGGCGGCAAATCCTCGCTGCCCGACGATCATCCGCTCAACATGGCGGCCGTCGGCGTCACCGGCACATCAGCGGCCAACCGGCTGGCGGAAGAGGCCGATGTGGTTCTTGCCGTCGGCACCAGGCTGCAGGACTTCACCACCGGCTCCTGGGCGCTGTTCAAGAATGCCGGCCGCACCATCATCGGGCTCAATACCCAGGTCTTCGATGCCGGCAAGCACTGGGCGCTGCCGCTGGTTGCCGACGCCACCGAAGGGCTCGCCGAGCTTTCCGCCGCGCTGAAGGGCTGGAAGGCGCCGACCGCCTGGACCGACAGTGCGCTGAAGGGCAAGACGGAATGGCAGGCTGCCGCCGCCAAGGTGACGGCCTCGACCAACGCCGCCTATCCCTCCGACGCGCAGGTGATCGGCGCCGTGCAGCGCGCGATGGGCTCGGGCGTCACGCTTTTGCATGCCGCCGGCGGGCTGCCCGGCGAATTGCACAAGCTCTGGCAAGCGGGCGCGCCCGGTTCCTATCACGCCGAATACGGCTTCTCGACCATGGGCTACGAGATCGCCGGCGGGCTCGGCGTCAAGATGGCGAAACCCGACCAGGAAGTCGTCGTCATGGTCGGCGACGGCTCCTATCTGATGCTCAATTCCGAGATCGCGACGTCGGTGATGCTCGGCCTGAAACTCACCATCGTGTTGCTCGACAATCGCGGCTATGGCTGCATCAACCGGCTGCAGATGGCGACCGGCGGCGCCAACTTCAACAATCTCCTGAAGGACGCTCGCCACGAGGTGATGCCCGACGTCGACTTCGCCGCCCATGCGGCCAGCCTCGGCGCCGTCGCCGAGAAGGTGGCCTCGATTGCTGAACTCGAGACGGCGCTCGCCAAGGCGAAGGGCAACGACAAGACCACCGTGCTGGTCATCGACACCGATCCGCTGGTGTCGACCGAGGCCGGCGGCCACTGGTGGGATGTTGCCGTGCCGGAAGTCTCGTCGCGGCCGCAGGTGAACGCCGCGCGCAAGGCGTATGACGAGAAAAAGCTCATGCAGAGCTTAGGTGATTGAAGCTGGCACTGCCCCTCACCCTTGCCCTGCTCCCCGTGAAGAACGGGGAGCAGGGGGCCGCCACCGCTGAAGCCTGCCCCTTCTCCCCGTCATTTCCAGGGAGAAGGTGCCGGCAGGCGGATGAGGGCGGCGCCGACGAGCGAAAGTTGAACGATCCGAACCTGGAGTGACGACTTGAAAGCCAAACTGGGCATGTCTCCCATCGCGTGGTGGAACGACGATCTCGTGGAATTGAGCGATGATGTGTCGCTGGAGGAGTGTTTGCGCCAGTCGCGCTCGGCCGGCTTCACCGGCATGGAGATGGGCCGCCGCTTCCCCAACGACCCGAAGGTGATGCTGCCGATCCTGAAAGAGGCCGACGTCACGCTCTGCGGCGGCTGGTTCTCCGGCACGCTGGTCGATGAGGACCTGGCAAGCAACAAGGATCGCATCCAGCCGATGATCGACCTGTTCAAGGCGGTCAACGCGCCCTGCATAGTCTATGGCGAGGTCGGCCGCTCCATCCAGGGTGACCGCTCCAAGCCTCTTGCCACCAAGCCACGGCTTTCCGGCGACGAGATGAAGGCCTATGGCCGCCGCGTCACCGAATTCGGCGAATGGTGCGCCGACCAGGGTATGCCGCTTTCCTACCATCATCACATGGCGGCCGTGATCGAGACCGAGCCGGAACTCGATTCCTTCATGCATCATTCCGGCGAGGGCATCCCGCTGCTGCTCGATGCCGGCCACCTCGCCTTCGCCGGCGGCGATGTGTTGCGCGCCATCGACAACCACCACAAGCGCATCAACCACGTCCATGTGAAGGACGTGCGCATGAACGTGATCGACGGGCTCGACCGCACGAAACAGTCCTTCCTCGATGCCGTCGCGCTCGGCGCCTTCACCGTGCCCGGCGACGGCTCGCTCGATTTCGGCGCGATCGTCCAGCGCTTCGCCGACTACGGCTATGAAGGCTGGTTCGTGGTCGAGGCCGAGCAGGATCCGAAAAAGAACCCGCCGCTGAGGATGGCTGAGGTCGGCCATAAGGAGCTGATGCGGGTGATGACGGCCGCCGGCTATACGGTCGAGACGCAGGGCTTCCCGGCCTAAACGAGTGGATTCGTCCGGCCGCTCGGTCTATCTGATGCGTTTGGACAAGTCCCGGATTGGCGCGATGAAAGACTATGAGCACCCCTTCTTCCGACCGCTGTGGCGGCGCATTGCCGTCGTCGCCGTCTGCCTAATCTGGTCGGTGATCGAATTCGCCTCCGGCACGCCGTTCTGGGGGGTAATCGCGCTCGGCTTCGCCGGTTACGCGGTGTGGCAGTTCTTCTACCTCTACAAGCCGGCCGAGGAGCCCAAGCCTCCGGCCGAGCCGAAGGAATGACCCAGGAGACAAAAATGTCGAAACTGCTCGTCAAGGCCGACAAGGGCCACGGCCACGTCGCCCACGTCACCCCGCAAAGCGCGGGCTGGACTTACGTGGGTTTCGATCTCCACCGCTTGCGGCCGGGCGAGACGGCCGCCGGCAAGACGGGCGAGCGCGAGGTCTGCCTGGTGTTCGTCACCGGCAAGGGCCAGGCTGCGGCCGGCGGCAAGGATCTCGGCCTGCTCGGTGAGCGCATGTCGCCCTTCGAGGGCAAACCCTGGTCGGTCTATGTGCCGCAAGGCTCCGACTGGTCGGTGACCGCCGACACCGAACTGGAGCTTGCGGTCTGCTCGGCGCCCGGTCTTGGCGGCGGCCTGCCCGCCCGCGTCATTGCGCCCGACGATCTCGGTCAGGAAGTGCGCGGCAAGGGCACCAATACCCGTTACGTCACCAACATCCTGCCCGAGGGCAAGCCGGCCGACTCGCTGCTGGTGGTCGAGGTCATCACGCCCGGCGGCCATACCTCCAGCTATCCGCCGCACAAACACGACCAGGACAATCTGCCGGCCGAGTCCTATCTCGAGGAGACCTATTACCACCGCCTCAACCCGCCGCAGGGTTTCGCCTTCCAGCGCGTCTACACCGACGCCGACAGGAATGGAGTGCGCGATCTGGACGAGGCGATGGCGATCGAGGACGGCGATGTCGTGCTGGTGCCGAAGGGCTACCACCCGTGTGCGGCCTGCCACGGCTACGATCTCTATTATCTCAACGTCATGGCCGGCCCGAAGCGGACATGGAAATTCCACAACGCCGCCGAGCATGAGTGGCTGATGAAGGCGTGAGATTTTTCATAGCGCTCAACCTGTTGGTCCAGTTCGGGAAAATCGTCGGCTAAGGACCGCCGGAGCCTGGGTTGCCTTCGAAAACCCATGAAAGCTTCGTCAATCCGTCATGGAAATCACCTATGGCAGCGGGTCTGACGAGGATTTTCGATGCGCTATGCCATTTACTTTACCCCGAGGCAGGATGAGCCGCTGGCGCGGATCGCCGCCAACTGGCTGGGGCGCGACCCGTTCGGCGCGCCGACGCGGCCGGTCGAGGGTGTGGGTGACCTGTCGGCGGCGGAAGTTGCCTTCCACACCGCCTCGGCACGGCGCTATGGCTTCCACGCGACGCTGAAGGCGCCGTTCCGGCTGGCGCCGAGCGAAACGGAAGCCTCGCTGCGGGCGGCGCTCGACGATTTCGCCGAGGCCACGCCACCAGTCGTCATCCCGCGTCTGGTCGTCGGCCAGATCGACGGCTTTTTCGCGCTGGTGCCGGAAAGTCCTTTCAAGCCGCTCAACAGTTTCGCCGGCGAGGTCGTGCGCGCTTTCGACCGCTTCCGCGCGCCGCTGACCGAGGCCGAGATCGAGCGCCGCAGCCCAGACTCGCTGAAGCCGGATGAGTTTCGCAACCTCTGCCAGTGGGGTTATCCCTACGTCTTCGAGACGTTCCGCTTCCACATGACGCTCTCCGGACGGGTCGGGCCACAGGAAAGCCCGCGCCTTCGCGCTGCAATCGACAGCCTGTTCGCGGATGTGCTGCCGCGTCCGGTGCCGGTGGATGCGCTGACGCTGTTCGTCGAAACCGAACCGGGCGCGCCATTCATGGTGCTCTCGCACCACGTGCTTGGACGCGGCCCGGCCAGAAAAACCGCCTGATGTCCGCCCGCCTCAGATAGGACTGCTGAAATGACCGCCGAGACCGTTTTGAACAATGCCCGCATCGTGCTGCCCGACGAGATCGTCGCGGGCTCGCTGCTGCTGCGCGATGGACTGATCGCCGCGATCGAGCCGGGTGCGGCCCGCACCGGCGAGGACATGGGCGGCGACTACATCATCCCGGGCCTCGTAGAACTGCACACCGATCACCTCGAAGGCCATTACGCGCCGCGTCCGAAAGTGCGCTGGAACGCGATCGCCGCCGTGCTCGCCCACGATGCGCAGGTGGCGACCGCCGGCATCACCACGGTGCTCGACGCCTTGCGTGTCGGCATGGACGAGGATGCCGACCTGAAGTCCGACGACGTGCGCAAGCTCGCCGACGCGATCGAGGACAGCGTGCGCCAGGATCGGCTCAGGGCCGACCACTTCATCCATCTGCGCTGCGAGGTCTCGGCGCCGGACTGCCTCGAGGCCTTCGCCAATTTCAAGACCGACGACAGGGTGAAGCTCGCCTCGCTGATGGACCACGCGCCGGGCCAGCGCCAGTTCGTCGATCTCGAGACCTACGCCTATTACTACCAGCGCAAGCTGAAGCTGACCGACCGCGACTTCCAGAAATTCTGCGAGAAGCGTATGGCGGAATCGGCCAAGAATTCCGGGCCGAACCGCGTCTTCATTTCCGCCGCCTGCCGCGAGCGCGGCATCGTGCTTGCCAGCCACGACGATGCGACGGCCGGCCATGTCGACGAGGCGGTGGAGCAGGGCGTGCGCGTTGCCGAATTCCCGACCACCGAGGAGGCGGCGAGGGCCTCGAAGGCGGCAGGCCTCGGCGTGCTGATGGGCGCGCCCAACGTCATGCGCGGCTCCTCGCATTCGGGCAATGTGTCGGCGCGCTCGCTTGCCGGCGACGGTTTGCTCGACATCCTGTCGTCCGACTATATCCCCTTCAGCCTGATCCAGTCCGCCTTCTTCCTCGGCGATGTCGTGGAAGGCATTTCGCTGCCGCAGGCGGTCGCCATGGTCTCGAAGAACCCAGCGGAAGCGGTCGGCCTTAGCGATCGCGGTGGCATCGAGCCCGGCCGGCGCGCCGACCTCGTGCGCGTGCGCGTCGACCAGCATGTGCCGGTCGTGCGCAACGTCTGGCGCCAGGGCAGGCGCGTCGCATGATGGTTTCTGCGCTGATCGAACGCGAGCTCACCGAAACGCTTCCGATCCGCAACGGCGTCTTCGTCGCGGTGGTCGGGCCGAGCGGCGCCGGCAAGGACACGGTGATCGGCTACGCCAAGGCGCATTTTGCCGGCGAGACGCGGCTGGAGTTCGTCCGCCGCGTCATCACCCGTCCGAGCGACTCCGCCAGCGAGGACCACGACACGCTGGCCGACGCCGCCTTCGCCGAGGCGGAAGCGGACGGCGCCTTCGCCATCTGCTGGGACGCGTATGGCCTGCGCTATGGCCTGCCGGCCGATGTCGATTGGGCGATCGCCAATGGTCATGTCGCGGTGGCCAACGTCTCCCGTGCCGTCATCCCGGCGCTGCGTGAGCGCTATGCCAACCTGGCGGTGGTCGAGATCACCGCGGCGCCGGAGATCCTCGCCCAGCGGCTGGCGGCGCGCGGCCGTGAATCGCGCGGCGAAGTGCTGGTGCGTCTGGCGCGCAGCACCAGCGTGACGCTTTCCGGACCGGACGTCACCTCCATCGACAACAGCGGCGCCAGGGAGATCGCCGGCGAGCGCTTCGCCGACGTGCTGCGCAAGGCGATGGCGTTTTCGGACCTTTCGGACATGATCTGAGGTGTATTGATTCAGGTGATGCCGGCTTGCGAGTGGGAGGTTGAGCCGAGACTTGTTGATGTCGGCGCCAACGTCCAAAAAATGCGTGCAGCACGCGAAGTTGAAATCTGCCCCGCTGCCTGCCGAGATCGGACGAGGGAAGCTACTCCGCCGGCGCGCCGGCGACGTTCCGGCGCGACGCCTCCATCATCCGGCGCCGGGCGCGGAACACGCCCCACTGCTGGTCGACCAGCACGCCGATCAGGATCACGCCGCCCATCACCGCGAAGTTCAGTGAGGACGGGATGCCGAGCAGATTGACGAGGTTTTGCAGTTCCTGCAGCAGCACGGTGCCGAGGATGACGCCTACGAGCGAGCCCTCGCCGCCGCGCAGCGAGAAGCCGCCGAGCACCGCCGCGGCGATGGCGTAGAGCTCATAGAACTGGCCGTGGCTCGCCGGCGAGATCGAGCGCGTGTACATGGCGAAGTAGATCGCCGACAGCGCCGTCAGCACGCCGCAGATCACGTATGCCGCGATCACCACGCGTCCGGTGCGAATACCCGAATACTTCGCCGCTTCCTCATTCTTGCCGATGGCATAGAGATAGCGTCCGAACACCGAGCGGTGCAGCACCACCCACATGACGATGGCGATCACGATCAGCGCGATGAAGGAATTAGGCAACCCGCCGGAGCGGCCGGCGGTCAGAAATTCCAGATCCGGGAAATTCTGGCCGAAAGCGAAGCCCGCCGTGCCGTCGGCGGTGTAGAAACGGGCGACGCCGCGGTAGATCAGCAGGCCGCAAAGCGTCACCACGAAGGGCTGCATCTTGAGCCGCGTGATCAGCCAGCCATGCACGAAGCCGATGATGGCGCCGAGCACGATGATCAGCACGAAGGCCAACGGCCAGTCCATCTCGCGCACGGCGATGAAGTCGATGAACAGCGTGCCGAGCAGCGCGATCAGCGAACCGACCGAAAGCTCGATGCCGCCGGTGATGATGACGAAGGCCTGGCCGATCGAAAGGATGCCGAACAGCGCGACCAGGTTGGAGGTGTTGGCGAGATTGATCGTCGACAGGAAGCGCGGATTTATAGCCGTGACCACCGCGCCGACCACCAGGATCAGGACCAGCAGGCCGAGGTCTTTCTTGCTCATTGCACTCCTCCCGCGGCTTGCGCCAGCTTCGGCTTCTTGCCCACCGCCAGCAACAGCACGTTCTCCTGGCTGAAATCGTCCCGGTCGAGGATGCCGGAGATCTGCCCCTCATGCATGACCGCGATGCGGTCCGAGACGCCGATCACCTCCTCCATGTCGCTGGAGATCATCAGCACCGCGACGCCGGCATCGGCCAGCGCCCGCATCAGCGCGTAGATCTCGGCCTTGGCGCCGATATCGATGCCGCGCGTCGGCTCGTCGAGGATCATCACCTTGGGGTTCATCGCCAGCCATTTGGCCAGAACCACCTTCTGCTGGTTGCCGCCGGACAGCGTGCCGGTGCGGGTCAGGACCGATGGCGCCTTGATGCCGAGATCCTTCTTCTGCTTCTCGGCGGTGGCGAGCTCCGCGCTGGTCGACACCAGCGAGCGCTTCGCATGCGCCGGCATATTGGGCAGCGAAATGTTTTGCGCGATCGAGAGGTCGAGCAGGATGCCGGTCAGCTTGCGGTCTTCGGGTACCAGGAAGATGCCGCTCGCCACCGCATCGGCGGCCGATCCGACATTGAGCGCCTTGCCGTCCAGCGCGACACTGCCGCCGAGCCGCTCGTCGATGCCGAACAGGACGCGCGCGAGCTCCGTGCGGCCGGAGCCGACCAGCCCGGCAAGGCCGAGGATTTCGCCGCGCCGAAGCTCCAGGTCGACCGGGTGGTCGGGATAGGCGCTGGTGCGCACCGCTGTCGCCGAGAGTGCGACGCCGCCCGGCGCGCGACCCGCCTCCGCGGCTTTCTCGCGCTCCTTCAGCATGCGCCCGATCATCAGCTTGACCATCTGGTCGTGATTGATGTCGCTCTTCGGCAGCGTGCCGGCCAGCATGCCGTCGCGCAGCACCACGACGCGGTCGGCGACGCGCTCGACCTCGTGCAGGCGGTGCGAGATGAAGATGACGCTGATGCCTTCCGCCCGCAGTCCCTTGATCACGTCGAGCAGCTTTTCGGTCTCGGCGATCGGCAGGCTGGAGGTCGGCTCGTCGAGGATCACCAGCCGCGCCTTGATCGACAGCGCCTTGGCGATCTCGACCATCTGCTGCTGCGCCAGCGACAGCGAGGCGACCGGCGCGTCGGCCGAGAAATTGGCGCCGACGCGTTTCAGGAGCGGCGCCACCATCTCGCGCAGTTTCGCGCGGTCGACCAGCTTCAGCGGCCCGGCCTTGAGCGGCTCGCGGCCGAAGAAGATGTTGGCGGCGACGTCGAGGTTTTCGAACAGGTTGAGCTCCTGATGCACGAAGGCGATGCCGGAGCCGATGCTGGCTTCCACGGTCAAGCCGTCATGCGCGACGCCGTCGACGGTGACGGTGCCGCTGTCCGGCCGCGTCACGCCGCCGAGGATCTTCATCAATGTCGATTTGCCGGCGCCGTTCTCGCCGACCAGGCCGATCACCTCGCCCGGCCTGACCTCCATCGAGAACCCGTCCAGCGCCACCACGCCGGGATAGGTCTTGCGCACGGCCTCGAGGCTCAGGAACGGAGCGGATTGGACGATGGATGGGTCGGAATAATTCATCACGCCATTGTTCATCGCGCTTATCGGCAGCCAGTAGACTGCAGACTGACGGGCCGCATGCGGCCCGTCAATACGGACGCCGGCTCAAGGCGAAGCTTGAGCCGGCGCAACTGTGCATCGATTACTTGCCGGCCATCGCCTTCAGGTTTGCGGCATAGGCGTCGACATCGTCCTTGCCGATGATCTTGGTCGGCACGATGATCAAGCCGTTGGCCGGAATGCCCGACTTGTCGCCCTTGAGGTAGGCGGCCATCAGCTTCATGCCCTGATAGGCCCATTCGAAGGGCTGCTGCACCACGGTCGCGGCAACCGTGCCTTCCTTGACGCCCCCCAGCGTGATCGGATCGTCGTCGAAGCCGACGACGGTGATCTGGCCGAGCTTGCCGGCGTCGCGAAGCGCCTCATAGATGCGCGGCGTATTGTAGGAGTAGAAGCCGACCATGCAGGTGATGTCGGGGCTGGCGACCAGCGCGTCCTCGACATTCTTCTTGGCCCGTGCCTGGTCGATGTCGTCGCCGCGCACGTCCACCAGCTCGATCTTGCTGCCGGCAAGCCCCTCCTTCATGCCCTCGATGCGCTCCTTGGCATTGTCGGCGCCGAGCAGGCCGACGAAGCCTAGGCACTTGCCGCCGTTCGGCATCGCCTTCTTGGCGATCTCGGCCGCCTGCTTGCCGGCATCGACGTTGGACGAGCCGATATAGGCGACGCGCTTGGTCTGCGGGGCGTCGCTGTCGGTGGTGAACAGAGCGGTCTCGGACGCGATCTTGTTCAGCCCGTCGGTCGAGGTCTTGGGGTCGACCGCCGACACCATGATGCCCTTCACGCCGGCCGTCACCAGGTCGTCCATCAGGCGCTGCTGGATGGCGACCGACGACTGCTCGGGATATTTCAGCTCGAGATTGTAGTCGGGCAGTTCCCC
>NZ_RZSN01000099.1:0-21872 GCF_003997315.1 Mesorhizobium sp. M1A.F.Ca.IN.020.04.1.1 | reverse complement strand
GAGCGGTGCCTGCGGCGCCGCAGCAGCCTCAGCCGGAGCGCCCGGCGCCGCAGGCACCGCTCGGCGAGACGACGCTGCGCGGCACCCTCGATCTCGAGCGCCCGGCGGAAGCGCCGCGCCGCGATCCGAACGGCCGCACGCAGCAGGGCGGCTGGGTGCGCGATCTCCTGACCAACGCCTCGCGCGAGGAAGAGCTGAAGCCGGCGACGCCCGCGGAAGCACCGCGCGCGACCCCTGCCCAGCGTTCGCCGCTGCATGTCATGGAATCGCTCAATTCGCTGTCCGTCGACATCGCCCGCGCCATCGACCATGACGCCTCGATCGAGCTGTGGAACCGCTACCGCCGCGGCGAGCGCGACGTGTTCACGCGCCGGCTCTACACGCTGAAGGGCCAGCAGACCTTCGACGAGATCCGCCGCAAGTATCAGGCCGAGGCCGAGTTCCGCGCCGCCGTCGACCGCTACTGCGACGATTTCGAGAAGCTGCTCAAGGATGTGTCGCGCAACGACCGCGACAACATCATGGCGCAAACCTATCTCACGTCGGACACCGGCAAGGTCTACACGATGCTGGCCCACGCCAGCGGCCGCCTGCACTGAGCGGGGCACATATCAGACACTGAAGCGGGGCCATTGCTCCGCTTCTTCATTTTAGAATCTACTTCCAGTTTGACGCAGGTCCCATCTTCGAATTGGCGGGAAGGCCTTGAAGACAGCGATAATCTTCGACTGCGAATTTCTTTGCCTCCAAGGCTCGCAACGCAGATTTTGGTGCGCGGCTCATGATCCCGATCCGGTCATAGCCCAGGTCGGCGCAGTAAAGCTCGGACTTGAGGGGGAGTTTCCCCTATTAGGCACGCACCGCGCCTATGTGCAACCGATTGACCGATTCGGCCGGGGATACGCGCTCGATCCGTTTTTCACCCAGCTCACCGGCATCACTGAAGAAACCCTGGAGACCGAGGGAGTCGGATTGGCAGAAGCTCTTGCCGACATCGACCGCTTCTCCGACGGTGCGCGCTTTTGGTCCTGGGGCAAGGACGAGCTGAACATGGTCGCGATCAGTTGTTATGTCGCCGGCATTCCCGTTTCCATACCAGCCAACCGGTTCGACAATGCGTCAAGCTGCTGCTAGCGGCAGGGATGCCGATCGAAGATTTGGCGAGGACACCCAGCAACAAGCTGGCGGACTACTATGGCGTCGACCACGCTCCGTTGCGGGCACACGACGCGCTCGACGATGCGCTATCGCTGACCTACACCCTGCAACATCTGTTGAAATCCGAAAAATTGCAGGCAGACGTCTTCGAGTGTTTGTAGCTTGCGCGGCACCGCACAGGCACGCGCATTCGTTCAGATCACCGAATCCGTCCAGCGGACGATGTCCCTCGCCGCTTGGCCGAACGCGTTGTCCAGGGCACCGACATAAGCGGCATTTCCGCCGCCCGAGACCGGTGCGCTGGCCGTGAAGTCCTTCGAGGCGCGCACCTCGCCATTGCGATCGTTGAGGATGCGCACGAACAGCTCGACATCGGCATGTTCGCCGCCATTGACCCGGACTTCGAAGGACCGCACCTCGACGATGATCTGGTAGTCGATCGCTAAACCCTCGCCCGGCTTGCCGACACCGGCAAAGCTGCCGGAGCGCTGAAAAGTCTCGGCGAGCCTTGCCTGCACGATCAGCGGCAGGCGGTCCGCCCATTGCGCGCCCTTGAGGAACTGGATCGACTGGTCGGACGGCCTGATCACGATGTTCTGGCTGTCCAGCGCCTTCAGCGCCGAGGGTTGGGCGATCAGGATCTGGCGGCGGCTGTGGCCTCGCATGTCGAGCGAAGGCGCGGAAAGCTCGAACGTGTCGAGCGGCGCCGGCCTGCCCCCCAGTACCGCGCAGCCTGCAAGCGTGAACACGAGCGTCGCGGCAGCAACGGACTTCAACCCTCTCACTAACTTCACGCGCGATCCCCACTGTCCCCGGATCTGACGATCAACTTACAGCTGCAATCCATGTTCTTGGCGTTCGCAGCAGCGGAAGTCAACGCCGTGCCCTGCCGTCAAACTGACGGACCTCCCCCTCGCCGCCCGTCAGTATGCGCTGCGGGTTTCGGCTGAGATCTGTCACCGCTTCCTCGATTCGGCTGATCGAGCGCCGGCTGGCCTGGACCAGCGCCTCGACATCCTGCAGCCCCTGGCCGGAGAAGCGCGACAGATTGTCGACGATGGTGCCCAGCCGAGAGTTCAGCGTATCGGCAACCTGCTTGAAGGACTTCAGCGTCGCCCGAGCATCGGCCATTACGCCATTGGCTTCACCGGACCCGAGAAGCTTGTCGACCTTCTCGAGAATTCCGTCGACGCGCACGGAGGCGTCGTTGAGGCGTTGCGCAAGCTGGCGGGCATTCTTGATCGTATCGTTGATGTCGTCGGAGCGGTTGGCGATCTTGTCGGTGACCTTGGCGATGTCGGCGGCCGCCTTGTTGGCGCTGTCGCTTGCCTTCTGGATGTTGGCGAGCGCCGTACGGACATTCGCCGGATCTATCCCATCGAGAACGCCGTTGACCTTGGCGAGCGTCCCTTGCGTCTGCTTGGCGAAGTCGTTGACCGACCCCACCGCGGCATCGACGTTCTTCAGCACGTCGTCCAACTGCCCGCTGGTTTCCTTGAGGTTCGCGGTGACCGTGTCGACATTGGCGACGATGCTCTTGATCCGGTCCTTGTCGACCGAATTGAGCAGGCCCTCGGCCGCCTTCAGCGTGCTGTCGAGTCGGCCCGACACATTTTGCAATTGCTCCGAAAGCGAGCTCACGGCGGACAGGAATTTATCGATGCCGTCCGAATTCTTGGCCAGCGCGTTGGAGAAGGTCTCGACGTTCTTGACTGTCTGCGTCAGCGGTCCGCGAACATCCTTGGTGAAGCCTTCCAACTCGGAAAGCACCTTGTCGGCACGCGTGAAGATGTTCTGCGCCGTCTGCAGCAGGTTGGTCACGGCCGACGGATTGGCGACGATCTCCGGAACCCTGCCTTCTTTCTCGGCCTGGTCGAGCAGCTTCACTTCCTTGGGATCGGCGCCTTTCAGCTCGATATTGGCCTGGCCGGTGAGGCCGGCGAGCCCGATATCGGCCTGCGTGGACTTGGTGATCGGCGTCATGCGGTCGATCTCGGTGTCGGCGATGGCGACGGTCGGGTTGTCGACATCGATATAGACCCGTTTGACGTCGCCCACCTTGACGCCGTTGAACAGCACGAAGCTGCCGCGGCCAAGGCCCGAAGCCGAGCCCGGGATGCGCACGCGCAACAGCGTCGTCTCGCCACGCTCGCCGATCGCGGCCGTCCAGTAGACGAAGGCGAAGGCCGCGAGGATGGCGGCCAGCGTGAAAATGCCGACAATGACGTAGTTGGCTCTGGTTTCCATTGCCTCACTTATGGCTATGCGCGAGCCGCAAGATCAAGTTGCCGGGCGCGTTTTCCGCGGAAATAGGATTTTACCCACGGCTCCTCGCTTTTCAGCATGTCGTCGATCGTGCCTTCGACCAGCACCCTCTTCTTACCGAGCACCGCCACGTGGTCGCAGGCGGTGAACAGCGTGTCGAGGTCGTGCGTGACCATGTAGACCGTCAAATCCATCGTATCGCGCAGCTTGACGACCAATTCGTCGAATTCGGCCGCGCTGATCGGATCGAGGCCCGAGGTCGGCTCGTCGAGGAAGACGATGTCCGGATCGAGCGCCAGCGCGCGAGCCAACGCCGCGCGCTTGATCATGCCGCCCGACAGCTCGGAAGGGAATTTCTGCGCTGCGTCCGGCGGCAGCCCGACCAGCTCGACCTTGAGCATGGCGAGCTCGTCCATCAGCTTCTTCGGCAGGTCGAGATACTCGCGCATCGGCACCTGCACGTTTTCCAGCACTGTCAGCGCCGAAAACAGCGCGCCGTGCTGGAACAGGACGCCGAGCCGCATGTCGATGCGCAGGCGCTCGATCTCGCTTGCCTTGTCGACGTCGACGCCGAACAGCCTGATGGTTCCCGATTGCTTCGGCATAAGCCCGAGGATGGTGCGCAGCAACACCGACTTGCCGGCGCCCGAGGCGCCGACGAAGCCCAGGATCTCGCCGCGCTCGATATCGAGCGAAAGCTTGTCGAGGATCAGCTTGTCTTCGATGGCAACGGTGACGTCACGGACCGAAAGCACGATCTCGCTCTGGTCCGCGTTCTGCGCCGTCTTGACCCCGTTGCCGCTTGCAACCGCCATCTCAAAACCCGATCGATGCGTAAAACATGGCGAAAAGCCCGTCGAGGATGATGACGACGAAGATCGACTTCACCACCGACGCGGTCACGTGCTGGCCGAGCGATTCGGCGCTGCCGCCGACCTTCATGCCCTCGACCGAAGCGATGGTGCCGATGATCATGGCCATGAACGGCGCCTTGATCAGCCCGGCAAAAATGGTGCTGAGGTCGATGGCGACCCGCAGCCGATCGATGAATGCCGCCGGTGGAATGTCGGAATAGAGCCAGGCGGCGATGATGCCGCCGCCGAGCGCGGCGAAATTCGCGATGATCGTCAAGCACGGCAGCGCAATCACCAAGGCGACGAGCCGCGGAAACACCAGCACGCCGATCGGGTTCAACCCGATCACCTTCAGCGCGTCGACCTCCTCGCGCATCTTCATCGAGCCGATCTCGGCGGTGATGGCGCTGCCCGAGCGGCCGGCCAGCATGATCGCGGTCATCAGCACGCCAAGTTCGCGCAGGATCAGCACGCCGACGAGGTCGACGACGAAAATGTCGGCACCGAAATAGCTGAGCTGATAAGCGCCTTGCTGGGCGACGATGGCGCCGACGATGGCCGACATCAGCACCACCACGGGAATGGCGCCGACGCCCATGCGGTCGATCTGGTTGAAGATTGCTGCCGGATTGACGGCATGGCCGCGGCCGAGCTTCATCTGCGCGCCGCGGATGGTGGCGCCGAGGATGTTCATCGAGGCCAGAAAATCGTCGCGCATCTCGTAGACGCGGCGGCCGACCAGCTCCAGCGCGCGCAGGATGATGTTGGGCGGTCCGGCCGGCCCCGATTCGGGTTCGCGTCGCACCGCGTCGCCGACCGCGCCGAGCAGGATTGAGGCGATCTCGCTCTGCCCCTGCACATGGACTTCGACGCCTTTCTTCTCGAAAGCGCTCGCCAGCCGATCGATCAGCCAGGCGCCGGCCGTGTCCATCTTCTCGATCTGGGAAAGGTCGAGCATCAGCTTCTTGGCGCTGTTGCGGTTTTCGATCTTGCGCATCTCCGCATCGACCGATGCCACGGTCCGCGTCGTCCAGACACCCGAGAAAGCGCAGCCGATTACGTCGCCTTCCTCGCCGACGATAATGCGCGGCTGGTGATTGGCATCACCGGCGGGCGTGCGGCTTGCGTCGCGTTTGCGGATGGTCAACATGGCGTCCTGTTTAGCGTGACGGGACTGGCGTGTCGATTTGCCGGGAGACCGGGTCGCACAGCCGGAGAAGAAAAATATGGCGCGTGTCATTTCGGTCGAGGCGGAGCGATTCCCCATCGCGGGCACCTTCACCATATCGCGCGGATCGAAAACCGAGGCCGAAGTCATCACCGTGACGATCGCCGACAACGGACATGTCGGGCGCGGCGAATGCGTGCCCTACAGGCGCTACGGCGAGACGATGGAAGGCGTGCGCGCCGCAATCGAGGCGATGCGCGGCCAGATCATCGACGGCATCGGCCGCACCGCCTTGCTCGCGGCCATGCCGGCCGGAGCGGCCCGCAATGCCATCGACTGCGCCTTGTGGGATCTCGAAGCCAAGCTGGGCGCCAGGCCGGTGGCGGACGCGATCGGGGTCGTTTCGCCTAAGGCGCTCGAAACCGCCTACACGCTGTCGCTCGCCGAACCTGAGGCGATGGCGGCGCAGGCCCGCGCCGCTGCCTCGCGGCCGCTGCTCAAGGTCAAGATCGGCGGCGACAACGACGCGGCAAGGATTCGCGCCGTGACGCAAGCCGCCCCGCAAAGCCGCATCATACTCGATGCCAACGAGGGCTGGACCGATAACAACATCGTCGAGAATCTCGCATTCGCAGCCGAGCACGGCATAGTGCTGATCGAGCAGCCGCTGCCGGCCGGCCGTGATGGCATCTTGCGCGAAATCGCGCATCCCGTGCCGATCTGCGCCGACGAAAGCGTGCACGAGGCGAAGAACCTCGAAGCGCTGGTCGGCCTTTATGACGTCGTCAACATCAAGCTCGACAAAACTGGTGGAATGACCGAAGCGCTGATCCTTCGCGACCGTGCCCGCGAGTTGGGTTTCGGCATCATGGTCGGCTGCATGGTCGGCACGTCGCTCGCCATGGCGCCGGCAGTGCTCTTGGCTCAAGGCGCCGATTTCGTCGACCTCGACGGGCCGCTGCTCTTGGCGCACGACCGCGAACCGGGTCTCGTCTACCAGGGCTCGCTGGTCTCACCGCCTCAGCCGGCGCTGTGGGGCTGACCGCGCGGCAAGCCCGATCAGCGCGAGGCCGATGATCGCGATCGGGATCATCGCCAGGAACCCGTCGACGCCAAGATGATCGTAGAGCGGGCCGGAGACCAGCGTGACCGCGGCCATGAAGAAGCCGTTGAAGAAATAGGCGATGCCTTGCGCGGCGCCCGTGCGCTCTTCGGAAACCGTTTCGCCGATCATCTTCTGCAGGCCGATCAGCACCATCGCCACCGAAACCGCATGCAGCGTCTGGACGCCGAAGAAGCCGACGACGCCGAGGCCCAGCGGCCAGACCAGCGGAAAGGCGACCCATCGCAGGATCGAGCCGATGCCGGCGATCACCATCACCCTGACGACGGAAACGGAGGCGAAAATGCGGTTGAAGAACAAGAACATGCAGACCTCGGCAACCACGCCCCAGGCCCACAGCAGGCCCACGACGGAATCGCTGATGCCGATCGACTTCCAGTAGATCGACACGAAGCCGTAAAGAAAGGCGTGGCTGGCGGTGATGATGCCGACACCCAGCGTGAAATAGAGGAAATAGGCGTTGAAGAGGCTTGGCGCCGAATGCTGAATGTCGGTCGCCGATAATGGCGACGCCTTGCGAGGCTTGCCCATCCGCGGCGCCCACAAACCCGCGACAAGCGCTGCGGCAAGGGCCACAAAGATGATCGCCGGAACAGTTTGCGGGCCGGTGGCCGCCAGGATGAAGCCGCCGACTATATTGGCGCAGAAATAGGAGATCGAACCCCATTTGCGCATGGCCGTGTAGTTGGAGCCGAAGCGGCGGACGCCCGACAGAGCCAGCGAATCGGCCATCGGCGAATGCGGCGTCCAAGGGATCGAAAGCAACAGCGAGATGGCCAGCACGCCCGCATAGGTGGCCGGCAGGAAATAGCCGGCCGAAATGATCATCGTCGCCGCGACCAGCGCGATATAGACATTGGCGCGGTCCTTCGCCCGGTCGGCAAACGCGGTGAGCATCGGCGTCGTCACGACGCGCAGGAACATCGGCGCGGCCAGGATGACTGCGATCTGTTCGGCGTGGAAGCCTTTCGCCTCCAGCCAGAGCGGAAAATAGGGCAGATGCGTCCCCTGCGACACGAACAATGTCGCGAAGATCAGGCTCATGCGCAGTTCGAAATGGGCTGGCTTGACGAGTTGCTCAGGCGAAAGCGGCGGCAGCGGCATGAATCGATCCAATTACGCTGCATTCCACGACCCGCAACGCGTTTCGATCCCTATCACGCGGCAAGGCGCGGCGGAACCGCCTGGACCAGTCGATCTGGCCAAAGCTGTTGAAAGACAAGGAACCTCGGAGCCGGAAAGGCGCTCAGGCAGCCTTGACCGCCCTGCCCTTGAGATCGATGAGATCGAGCACCGGCGCGTCCTTGCCGGCCGCAACTTCGGGCAGCACATGCGCCCAGGTTAGGATCTCCATGCGGCCGTCGAAATGCTCGACCACCGCGGTGCAGCTTTCCACCCAGTCCCCGGTGTTGATGTATTGCACGTCGCCATAGCTTTCGATCGCGGCGTGATGGATGTGGCCGCAGATCACGCCGTCGACATGCGAGCGCCGCGCTTCCTCGGAGAGCACCGTCTGGAACGATCCGATGAAGTTCACCGCCTTCTTCACCTTGACCTTCGCCCAGGAAGAGAACGACCAGTAAGGCAGGCCGAGCAGGTGGCGCAGTCTCGTCACGAGGCGATTGACCAGCATTGCCGTGTCATAGGCGTAGTCGCCGAGGTAAGCGAGCCAGCGCCGATTGTGCACCACAGTGTCGAACTGGTCGCCATGGATGACGAGAAGCCGCCTGCCGTCGGCGGTCTCATGAATGGCGCGGTCGGCAACGACGATGCCGCCGAAATGCACGCCCTGGAACTGGCGGGCGAATTCGTCGTGGTTGCCGGCGATGTAGGTGATCGAGGCGCCCTTGCGCGCCTTGCGCAGCAACTTCTGCACCACGTCGTTATGGCTCTGCGGCCAATGCCAGCTGCGCCGCAGGCGCCAGCCGTCAACGATGTCGCCGACCAGGTAGATGGTATCGGCGTCATGGTGGCGCAGGAAATCGATCAGGAAATCGGCCTTGGCCGCTTTCGAGCCGAGATGCACGTCGGAAATGAACATGGTGCGAAAAGTGCGGGGCTCTGGACCGGACATCGCGATTTCCACCTTTCTTTGGCGTGCTATGCCTCGATTCATGCAACAACCGTATGACGGTTGCGGTTGGTCCAGCCCAGGCGCTAGCTTGCCGCCCTCGAAAAAGGAGAAATCACCATGGATCTCGGCATTCGCGGCAAGAAGGCCATCGTCTGCGCCTCGAGCAAGGGACTGGGGCGCGGCTGCGCGATTGCGCTGGCCGAAGCCGGCGTCGACCTTGTCATCAACGGCCGCAACGCCGAGCTGTTGGCGAAGACGGCGCAGGAAATCCGCGAAAAATTCGGTGTCGAGGTGATCGAGATCGCCGGCGACGTCTCGAAGCCGGAAGTGCAGAAGGCATTGCTTGCCGCCTGCCCCGCCCCCGACATCCTGGTCAACAACAATGGCGGCCCGCCGCTTCGCGATTTCCGCGAGCTCGACCGCGCGAAAATCCTCGAAGGCGTGACGCAGAACATGGTGACGCCGATCGAGCTGATCCAGGCGGTCATCGACGGTATGGCCAAACGCGGCTTCGGCCGCATCGTCAACATCACATCGCTGTCGGTCTATGTGCCGATCCCGGGCCTCGACCTGTCGTCGGGCGCCCGCGCCGGCCTGACCTCGTTCCTTGCCGGCGTGGCCCGCACGGTCATCGACCGAAACGTCACCATCAACAGCCTGTTGCCCGGCAAGCTCGACACCGACCGGTTGCGTGGCCCGCATGAAGCCGGCACGCCGGAAGACCCGGCAGCGGCCGCCGCGCGCAAGGCCCGCATCAGCGCCGACGTACCGGCAAAGCGCCTCGGCACGCCGGAAGAGTTCGGCCAGATCTGCGCCTTCCTGTGCTCGGTTCATGCCGGCTATCTCACTGGACAGAACATCCCGGTCGACGGCGGCCTCTACGTCAGTGCGTTCTGACGAGCTTCGTCAATCCGCCGCAAGTTTCCGAGCCAACAGGCTGAAATGGATTGATTATCTTCGCCTCGGCATCGTGAATGCCAGGGCCGACATTTGGCGTCGCGAAGAATCGCCGCTGCATGCTAAAAGGCTCGAAAGCAAGAAGCGCAGGAGGGCCGCGAATGGACGGCGAGAGCAAGAAAACGGCCCGATCGGACCTCGATGAGGCCGCGCTCTTCTTTCACAAGCACCCCACCCCGGGAAAGCTCGAGATCCAGGCGACCAAGCCGCTGGGCAACCAGCGGGATCTCGCGCTTGCCTATTCGCCGGGCGTTGCCGCTCCTTGTCTCGAGATCCGGGACGATCCGGCGGCCGCCGCCGACTACACGGCGCGCGCCAACCTCGTCGGCGTTGTCTCCAACGGCTCGGCGGTGCTTGGGCTGGGCAATATCGGCCCGCTCGCCTCCAAGCCGGTGATGGAAGGCAAGGCGGTGCTGTTCAAGAAATTCGCCGGCATCGACGTCTTCGACATCGAGATCGATGCTCCCGAGATCGAGCGCATGGTCGAGACGGTGGCCGCGCTCGAGCCGACCTTCGGCGGCATCAATCTCGAGGACATCAAGGCGCCTGAATGCTTCGAGGTCGAGGAACGGCTGAAGGCCCGCATGGGCATTCCGGTTTTCCATGACGACCAGCATGGCACGGCAATCATCGTCGCCGCCGCGGTGCTCAACGGGCTGGAATTCGCCGGCAAATCGATCTCCGACATCAAGATCGTCACGTCCGGCGCGGGCGCTGCGGCGCTCGCCTGCCTCAACCTTTTGGTCTCGCTCGGGGCCAAGGTCGAAAATATCTGGGTCACCGATCGTTTCGGCGTCGCCTACAAAGGCCGGGTCGAGGAGATGGACCGCTGGAAAGACCCTTATGTGAAGGACACCCAGGCGCGCACGCTGACCGATGTCATCCCCGGCGCCGACGTCTTTCTCGGCCTCTCCGCCGCAGGCGTGCTGAAGCCAGAACTCCTGCAGCACATGGCGCCGAAGCCGCTGATCCTGGCGCTCGCCAACCCGACGCCGGAGATCATGCCTGAGGTGGCGCGCGCGGCACGGCCCGACGCCATGATCTGCACCGGGCGCTCCGATTTTCCCAATCAAGTCAATAACGTGCTCTGCTTTCCTTACATTTTCCGCGGCGCGCTGGATTGCGGGGCGAGCGCCATCAACGAGGAGATGAAGATGGCCGCGGTCAGAGCGATCGCGGCGCTGGCCCGCGAGGAGCCATCGGACGTCGCCGCCCGCGCCTATTCCGGCGAGACGCCGGTCTTCGGCCCGGACTTCCTGATCCCCTCGCCCTTCGATCCGCGGCTCATCCTGCGCATCGCGCCGGCGGTGGCGAGAGCCGCCTGCGACACCGGCGTGGCGACGCGGCCGATCTCCGATTTCGCGGCCTATGTCGACAAGCTCAACCGCTTCGTCTTCCGCTCTGGCCTGGTGATGAAACCGGTGTTCTCCTCGGCCAAGGCCGCCAGCGCCAAGCGCGTCATCTACGCCGACGGCGAGGACGAGCGCGTGCTGCGGGCGGCACAGGTAGTCCTGGAGGAAGGCATCGCCGAGCCGATACTGATCGGCCGTCCGCATGTCGTGGAAGTCAGGCTGAAGCGTTACGGCCTGCGCATCCGGCCGGGCGTCGATTTCGGCCTGATCAATCCGGAGGACGATCCGCGCTACCGGCACTATGTCGATCTGCTGATCGAACTCGCCGGCCGCCGCGGTATAACGACGGAAGCCGCCCGCACCATGGTGCGCACCAACAACACGGTGATCGCCGCCCTTGCGTTGAAGCGCGGCGATGCGGATGCGATGATTTGCGGGCTCGAAGGCCGCTTCGAGCGACATCTGCGCAATGTCACGCTGATCATCGGGCCGCGTCCCGGCATCAAGGACCGCGATCTCTCGACGCTGTCGATGCTGATCTCGCAGCGCGGCATCATCTTCCTCACTGACACCCATGTCTCCGTCGATCCGACGGCGGAGGAGATAGCCGAGATGACGGTGCTGGCGGCGGAAGAAATCCAGCGCTTCGGCATCGAGCCGAAGGCAGCATTGCTGTCGCATTCGGATTTCGGCTCGCGCGATTCGCCCGGCGCGCTCAAGATGCGCGAGGCCGCTGCCATCCTCGCCCGCATCGCGCCGGAGCTGCAGTGCGATGGCGAGATGCATGCCGACTCGGCTCTTTCCGAGCATCTGCGCCAGCGCGTCTACCCGCATTCGCGGCTGAAAGGGGAAGCCAATCTGCTGGTGTTCCCGAACCTCGATTCGGCCAACATCACGCTGACGGCGCTGCGTGCCATGATGGACGCGCTGCATGTCGGGCCGATCCTGCTCGGCACCGACAAGCCCGCGCACATCCTGACCCCTTCTGTGACGTCGCGCGGCGTGGTCAACATGACGGCACTGGCGGTGGTCGAGGCGGCGCACAAGGCGCAGGCGCTCGCCCCGATCTGAGTTCAGGGTGAGCTCTGGGTTGTGCGAGCTCGCGCCAGCGGAATTGTGTTTGGCTAGTAAGCTAGGGAACAGTTAACCACGAACGCGGTAGCCTTCCACAGGCAATCGGGATTCCAGGCGGATGAAGGGGTTGAAGCTGACGCACCTTGCTGCGCTGCTTGCAGTGTTGGCGGCGTCGGCTGTCGCTGTGACGGAGCCGCAGGCCGCTTCTCGCACCTGCCGCCAGCTCGAAGCGGAGCTTGCAGCCACGCGCGGCGGTGGCGGCGGTCCGGGACTGATCCGCAAATATGACGACGCGATCGCCCGCCGGCGCGAGCAGCTGGCCAAGGCGCGCGGCCGCGCCGGTGATGCCAATTGCGGCTTCGCGCTGTTTTCGCGCAATGCCGGCCAATGCGCGGCGATCAATGCCTCGATAGAGCGTATGAACGCCAATCTCGACATCTTGCAGGCCAAGCGCCAGCGGCTGGCCGGCGGCGGCACGCGGCGCGACCGCAGCCGCATTCTTGCGGCGCTCGACGCCAATGGCTGCCGCGATGATGAAGTCGAGCCGCCTCGCGCCCCGATCCAGGACGCCGCCCGCAACAATGGTGGCGGCAATCTGTTCGAGCAGCTCTTCGGCCGTGGCGACGAGGAGATCGATACGCTCGACACGCCTGAAGCGCTTCCGCCAGACGATCCCGGCGCGCGCAACATCCGCCGGGTGATCAACCAACCCGACGGCATGGACCTGCCGAGAATGAACGGCGAGTTCCGCACCGTCTGCGTGCGCACCTGCGACGGCTATTTCTTCCCGATGTCGAACGCCGCCTCTCTTGGCGATTTCGAGCGCGATCAGAAGAATTGCGAATCGAGCTGCCCCGGCACCGAGATGCAGGTCTTCTACACGCGCGGCATGGACGATGACGCCGGCAACATGACGTCCTCGGCGACCGGCCGTCCCTACAGCGAGCTGCCGACGGCCTATCTCTACAAGCAGGCAAACTACTCGCGGCCGCCGCAATGCGGCTGCAACGCCCAGGCCGAAAACTTCTCGATCATAGGCGGCAATCCGCCCAATCCGGAGCAGCCGCAGCCAGACAGCGGGGCGACGACCCTCGTGCCGGCGGCCAAGCTCGATGCTGGCGCCGATCCCGAAACGCTCGCCAACGCTGCAGGCGGGCTCGACCGCGCGGCTATCAAGCAGCTGACCGCCAAGGTGCCGGCGTCACCGGTTTCGGCCCTGCCGCCGGAACAGCGCAAGGTCAGGGTCGTCGGGCCAGCGTTCCTTCCCGACCCATCAGCGGCAATAGATCTGCAAGCTCCGGCCCCGAAGACCGCCCGGTAAGGGCAAGCCGCAGCGGCATGAACAGCGGCTTGCCCTTGCGGCCCGTCGCTTCCTTGATCTTGCCGGTCCAATCCTTCCAGACCGTGCCGTTCCAAGGCTCTTCCGGCAACAGGTCGAACGCCTGGTGGAGGAAATCACGGTCCTCGCCGGAAAATTCCGCCGGCTCCTGCGGCCCGTCGCTCAGGATGCGCCACCAGGCGACCGCGTCGGACAAACGGTCGATATTGCCGCGCACGGCGAGCCAGAAGGGCTCGGCCCTGTCGCCGGAAATGCCAAGCACAATCAGCCGGTCGCGCGCCTCCTCGAACGGCATTTGGTGCATCAGCGTGCGATTGAGCACAAAAAGCTCGTCGGGATCGAACTTGGCGGCAGACTTGGATGTCGCGGCCGGGTCGAAATGGCTGGCGAGCTCGTTGAGATCGTGCGCTGCAGCGACATTCTCCGATGTGCCGACGAGCACGGCAAGCGAGGCGACAGCCATCGGCTCGATGCCCTCCTCGCGCAGGCTTTCTATCGACAGCGCGCCCGTGCGCTTCGACAGCCCCTCACCCGACACGGTGGTCAAGAGATTGTGGTGCCCGAACACCGGCGGCTCAGCGCCCAGCGCCTGGAACAAGGCGATCTGCACGCCGGTGTTGGTGACGTGGTCGTCGCCGCGTATGACATGGGTGACGCCCATCTCGATGTCGTCGACCACCGAAGGCAGTGTGTAGAGATAAGTGCCGTCCTCACGCACCAGGACCGGGTCCGACAGTGAGGCGAGATCGACGGTCTCCTCGCCGCGCACAAGGTCGTTCCAGTGCACCTCGGTCCGTTCCGGCTGCAGCGGGTCGCCGGTGAAGTTCGGCAAAAGAAAGCGCCAGTGCGGCCGGCGCCCGTCGGATTCGTATTCGGCCACCTGCTCCGGCGTCAGCGTCAATGCCTCGCGGCCATAGACCGGCGGCAGGCCGCGCGTGCGGCGCACCTTGCGGCGCAGGTCGAGCTCCTCCGGCGTTTCGTAGCAGGCATAAAGCACGCGCGCCGCCTTCAGCCGCTCAACCGCGGCGTCATAGACTTCAAAGCGACGCGACTGGTATTCGGTAACGTCGGGAAAAATGCCGAGCCAATGCAGGTCATAGAGAATTGCATCGGCGAATTCCTGCGTCGAACGGGCAACGTCTGTATCGTCGAAGCGCTGGATGTAGCGGCCCCTGTTGTTCATGGCGAAAAGCCAGTTGAACAGCGCGGTGCGGGCATTGCCGATGTGGATGCGGCCGGTCGGCGACGGAGCGAAACGAACGGTAACTGTCATGAGCGGGGCGTAGCGAATGCTTCCAGGCTTGACAAGACACGCCCCCGCGCAGGGCAACAGATAGTCCAAGCCAGCTAAAATGAAAAGCCGCCCGTCGGGCCCGGCCCCGGGCAACCCGACGAACCGTCACCGTCAAATAAAGGCTTTTCGATGCGCCTTTCTGTCCCCGTTATCCACATATGTGAGACACAACATATTGGGGTCACAAAACCTACAAAAACGAATCCTTGACGGGTCAGAACGAGTCGCTTTTTATAGGCCATGCGCTCCTGTTGCGGGCGTGACCGGAGAGTTCAGAGGCCGGTCTTTTTTCCCGGATTTTGTGCGTTTTGCCCACATTTCCGCCCGTTCACGAGGCCGGCGGAAGCGTTGGGAATGATGGGGCTTGGGTGGGCGAAAGGGAGAATTGTCGGGCTGGAAAAAATGATCTGTTAACACTATATTTAGTGTTTGCAGGCAGGCTCGACCCTAGATAGTGTGAACCTCCCTCTTCCGAGGGAATCGACAAAAGTTTCAGTTTTGAGGGACCCGTGGGTCGGCCTGCAGCCTGGGTGAGCGCCTGGAAGGGCGTTTGCTTGTCTGCACGGTGTTGCCCGCGACGAGGAGAATGCCGGCGTCGCCTGCGATGCCGGCAAACGGCGGACCGTGCTTTTCGCCTGGCGGGGCAGCAATCCCTGGGGAAAAGCGCTATATGTAGACAAAAGGGACCGGACCAATGCGCATCGAGCGTCGCTTCACCAAGCCAGACCAAGCAGGTCAAGAAGGGGTAGCTTACGCGGAGATCGAATTCCGCAAGGCTCTGTCGGAGATCAAGAATCCCGACGGCTCGGTGGTGTTCCGCCTCGACAACATCGATGTGCCGGCGCAGTTCAGCCAGGTCGCGGCCGACATCCTGGCCCAAAAATATTTCCGCAAGGCCGGCGTCCCGGCGCGCCTGAAGAAGGTCGAGGAGAACGACGTCCCCTCCTTCCTGTGGCGTTCGGTTGCCGACGAGGCCGAACTCGCCAAGCTCCCCGAGGCCGAGCGCTATGGTTCGGAAACCGATGCTCGCCAGGTCTTCGACCGGCTGTCCGGCACCTGGACCTATTGGGGCTGGAAGGGCGGCTACTTCAAGTCCGAAGAAGATGCCCGCGCTTTCCGCGACGAGCTTGCCTATATGCTGGCCACTCAGCGCGTGGCGCCGAACTCGCCGCAATGGTTCAACACCGGCCTGCACTGGGCCTATGGCATCGACGGGCCGAGCCAGGGTCACTTCTATGTCGACCCCTTCACCGGCAGGCTGACCAAGTCGAAGTCGGCTTACGAGCATCCGCAGCCGCATGCCTGCTTCATCCAGAGCGTTCAGGACGACCTCGTCAACGAGGGCGGCATCATGGACCTGTGGGTGCGTGAGGCGCGCCTGTTCAAATACGGCTCCGGCACCGGCTCGAACTTCTCGATGCTGCGCGGCGAAGGCGAGAAGCTGTCCGGCGGCGGCCGCTCGTCCGGCCTGATGAGCTTCCTCAAGATCGGCGATCGCGCGGCGGGCGCCATCAAGTCGGGCGGCACGACGCGCCGCGCCGCCAAGATGGTCATCGTCGACGCCGACCATCCCGACATCGAGGACTTCATCGACTGGAAGGTCAATGAGGAGCAGAAGGTCGCCTCGCTGGTGACCGGCTCGAAGATCGTCAAGAAGCACCTCGAAGCGATCATGAAGGCCTGCGTCAATTGCGAAGGCAATGGCGACGACTGCTTCGACCCGGCCCTCAACACCGCGCTGAAGCGCGAGATCAAGGCGGCCAAGAAGGACGCCGTGCCGGAGAACTACATCTATCGCGTCATCCAGTTCGCCCGCCAGGGCTACACCTCGATGTCGTTCAAGACCTACGACACCGACTGGGACTCTGACGCCTATCTCACCGTTTCCGGCCAGAACTCCAACAACTCGGTGTCGCTGAGGGACAATTTCCTGCGCGCCGTCGAGGCCGACGGCGACTGGCAGCTCACCGCCCGCAAGGACGGCAAGGTGCTGAAGACGCTTAAGGCGCGGGATCTCTGGGAAAAGATCGGTTATGCCGCGTGGGCGTCCGCCGATCCCGGCCTGCATTTCAACACGACCATGAACGACTGGCACACCTGCGCCTCCGCCGGTGCGATCCGGGCCTCCAACCCGTGCTCGGAATACATGTTCCTCGACGACACGGCCTGCAACCTCGCCTCGATCAACCTCCTGCCCTACCGCAAGGAAGACGGCACGATCGACATCGCCGCTTACGAGCACACCGTTCGGCTGTGGACCGTCGTGCTCGAGATCTCGGTGATGATGGCGCAGTTCCCGTCGAAGGAGATCGCCAAGCTCTCCTACGACTACCGCACGCTCGGCCTCGGCTACGCCAACATCGGCGGCCTGTTGATGACGTCCGGCATTCCCTACGACTCCGACGAGGGCCGCGCGATCTGCGCCGCGCTCACCGCCATCATGACCGGCATCGCCTATGCGACCTCGGCCGAAATGGCTTCCGAGCTCGGCGCCTTCCCGGACTATGACCGTAACGCCCAGAACATGCTGCGCGTCATGCGCAACCACCGCCGTGCCGCCTATGGCGACAAGGACGGCTACGAGAAGCTCGCCGTCAACCCGGTGCCGCTGGTCGCCTCCGACCTGAAGCAGCAGGCGCTGGCCGAGCATGCCCGCGCCGCCTGGGATCGCGCCATCGAGCTCGGCGAGGAGCATGGCTATCGCAACGCGCAGGCGACCGTCATCGCGCCGACCGGCACGATCGGCCTGGTCATGGACTGCGATACCACCGGCATCGAGCCCGACTTCGCGCTGGTGAAGTTCAAGAAGCTCGCCGGCGGCGGCTACTTCAAGATCATCAACCGCGCGGTGCCGGAAGCGCTGCGCACGCTCGGCTACTCCGAAAGCCAGATTGCCGAGATCGAGGCCTATGCCGTCGGCCATGGCAACCTCAACCAGGCGCCCGGCATCAACCCGTCTTCGCTGAAGGCCAAGGGCTTCACCGATGACAAGATCGCGGCGCTGAATGCGGCGCTGAAGTCGGCCTTCGACATCAAGTTCGTGTTCAACCAGTGGACGCTCGGAGCCGATTGGGTGAAAGAGACGCTCGGCTTCACCGACGAGCAGCTTTCCGACTTCTCCTTCGAGATGCTGCCGGCGCTGGGCTTCTCCAAGAAGGACATCGACGCCGCCAACATCCATGTCTGCGGTGCGATGACGCTCGAAGGGGCACCGTTCCTCAAGGCCGAGCACCTGCCGGTGTTCGACTGCGCCAGCCCCTGCGGCAAGATCGGCAAGCGCTCGCTGTCGATCCAGAGCCACATCCTGATGATGGCGGCGGCGCAGCCCTTCATCTCGGGCGCCATTTCCAAGACCATCAACATGCCGAACGAGGCGACGGTCGAGGACGCCAAGAACGCCTACATGCTGTCCTGGAAGCTGGCGCTGAAGGCCAACGCGCTCTATCGCGACGGCTCGAAGCTGTCGCAGCCGCTCAATGCCTCGCTGCTCGCCGACGGCGAGGAGGACGAGAACGAGGCGGTCGAGCAGCTGATTGCGGCGCCCGCCGCGCAGCGCGCCGTGCAGGTGACGGAAAAGATCGTCGAGCGCGTCATCGAGCGTCTCTACCGCGACCGCGAGAAGCTGCCGAACCGCCGCAAGGGCTACACGCAGAAGGCGGTCGTCGGCGGCCACAAGGTGTATCTCAGGACCGGCGAGTTCGACGACGGCCGCCTCGGCGAGATCTTCATCGACATGCACAAGGAAGGTGCCGCCTTCCGCGCCATGATGAACAACTTCGCCATCGCCATCTCGCTCGGCCTGCAATATGGCGTGCCGCTCGACGAATATGTCGAGGCCTTCACCTTCACCAAGTTCGAGCCGGCCGGCATGGTGCAGGGCAATGACGCGATCAAGAACGCGACGTCGATCCTCGACTACGTGTTCCGCGAGCTTGCCGTGTCCTATCTCGGCCGCCACGACCTCGCCCATGTCGACCAGTCGGACTTCGACAAGACGGCGCTCGGCCGCGGCATCACCGAAGGCAAGGCGACGCCGTTCTCCAAGGGCCTCTATCGCGGCGCCTCGCCGGTAAAGCTGGTCTCGGCTGCCGGTTCAGACCCCAAGGGTTTTGGCGGCTCAGCCCCGACCACGGCCCCTGCCCGTGCGGCGCCCACCTCCTTCGCCGGCTCCAACGTGCTGGCGTTGAAGCCGGCAAGCGACGAGGCCCTTGCCTACAAGCGCGACTATGAGGAGCGCGCCAGGGAACTGGCCGAGGAGATGGTGGAAGAGGAAGCCGAAGCCGCCGGCGGCGCCGAAGCGCTCTTCACCGACGCCGCGGCGAATGAAGCGGCCGAGGCAAAGAAGCTCGCCGCCACTCGTCGCCAGCAGTCGCTGCTCCAGGGCTACACCGGCAACGAATGCTCGGAGTGCCACAACTTCACCATGGTGCGGAACGGCACCTGCGAGAAGTGCGACACGTGCGGTGCGACGAGCGGGTGCAGCTGAGGCCCGATGCCGCCAAGGCTGACAGTCGGCGAAGTTATTCGCAAGCTGGTGGCCGATGGCTGATCTGGTTGCAACCAAAGGCAGCCATCGCCAATATAGATCAAAGCCGGCCGCGTCACCGTGGCCGGCCGCACTGGCCTAATTGTCCAAGAGCTTCTATGATCGACCACATCACCATCGAAGTGTGCGACCTCGAACAGAGCAAGCTCTTCTACGAAAAGGCTTTTGCGCCCTTGGGCTACAGCCTCTCCTTCGGCAAGGAGGGCGTGTTCTGGGCCTTCGATGTCGGCAATGGCTGCCTGTTCGAGATCCAGAGCACCGGCGAGAAGCCGCCGCTCACCCATCTGCATGTCGCGTTCCGGGTGAAGAGCAAGGCGGAGGTCGATGCGTTCTATAGGGCGGCGCTGGAGGCAGGTGCCGCAGACAATGGCGCGCCCGGGCCGCGTCCGGACTACGCGGCGAACTACTACGCCTGCTTCGTGCTTGATCCCGACGGTTACAACATCGAGGCGATGATCAACGAGGCGTGACGGGCGATGCCCTTCGGCTTCGTCATTCTAGGGCGGAGCAAGGAGCGAAGCGACGCAGCGCAGACCCTAGAATCCATGCCGTTACATCAAGGCGCTGCGGCGTTTCAGAATTCTGCACGCTGCGCCCTACGGCAATGGTCACGGCATGGGTCCTCGGGTCAAGCCCGAGGACGACGAAAGCCCGATGGACGGCCTCTCCTCCGCTCTTGTGGGGAGAAGGGAGCGCCGCCCGTCAATCCTTGAACGTGATCCCGTATTTCGCCGCCTGTTCCTTCGGCATGTCGGCCAGCGCTTGGCGCACCGTGTAGCCGCCATAGACGTCGCCGCCGTTGCGGATCATCCAGTCCTCGACATCGGCCTCGGCAACCGTCATGCGGTCGCCCATCTTGTATTGGTTACCGTTGACCGGCTTGTCGGCCAGCAATCCGACGAAGCGGCCGTCGCTAAAAGCCACAAGCTGCATCCAGATATGCTCGGTGGCGCCGTTCTGGGTCAGCGGGAACTTGACCGTATAGGTGCCAGGCGTGCGGGCGGCCATCAACTCATGGAAGCGCGGCAGCGTCGAATGGCCCTTCGCCTTGGCACCCTGCATCGCCTCGTCGGTGGTTGAATAGGCAACCACATTTTCATTGGGCGTTTTGTTGCGCAGGTGCGAGCTGAAAAATCCGTAGCCGACGGCGGCCACCACAGCGGCAGTGACAATCAGTTTGCGCATAGACCCCTCCAAGACGCGATCACGAACACGTTACCGGAAGGCCGTTGCCGCGCCGCTAAGGGAGACGGTGAGTCGATGGTTAGAGAAATCCTGAAATTGCCGTCGATCGCCGCCCCGCGCCGGGTGAAGCATACGGCCTCAATTCGCGTCGGCCACCACCTCGCCGCCGCCCAGCCACCTGCGCCACTGCCGCTCGTCGCCGTGGAAGACATTGAGGTCGATGCGGCCGCTCACGCCATGCGACAGGCCGGAGCCCGAATATTGCCAGAACAGCCAGTTGCGGCCCGGATAGACCTTTGACGGATGGGCGGCCACCGCGCGCAGCCAGAACGGATAGTCGAGAAATGCACCACGCAGATTGTCGCGATAAAAATCCGGCGACGTGTAGATGATGGGCCGCTGGCCGTAGTGGCGCTCCAGCTTGTCCATGAACACCTGCATCTTCTCCAGCACCTTCTGGCGCGAAGGCCGGCGCTTGCAGGAGGACTCGCCGTTCCACTCGACATCGATGACCGGCGGCAGCGCGCCCTGGACTCGCGGCACGTTGCGGATGAACCAGTCGGCCTGCTCGCCGGCGGTGCGGCACCAGTAGAAGAAATGATAGGCGCCGCGCTTCAGCCCGGCGGCATCGGCGCCGCGCCAGTTTTTCATGAACATCGGATCGAGATGGTCGCCGCCGTCGGTCGCCTTGATGTAGGCGAAGTTGGCGCCCTGGGCGCGCAGCTTTTGCCAGTTGATATTGCCCTGCCAGCGCGACACGTCGACGCCATGGACGGCAAGGTGCCTGGGCGAGGCGCGCCCGAAATTGATCGGTTTGGCATCGCGAAAGGCATAGCGGGTAACAGGGCCAGCCAGCATCGCGGGCGCTGCGCGCGACAGCCGCTTCGGCGGCGAGACGAGTGCTGCGGCCTCGACCGGGGGCTCGACCGTATCCGGCAGGTCCGGCGCCGGGAATGCCACCGTCTCTTCCTCGGCCAAGCCAAAGGGACGCGAATTCTCATCCCCTGGACGCGCGTTGTCCTCGTCAACACGAGCATTCTGGTCGCCAGGCAGCGACGCCGGCGGCCTGATGCGCGCGGCGCCCGCCATGGAAACGGTCTCCACCGTCATCGCGGCGTCGGCGGTCTTCACTGCCTTCGTTACTGGCGCGCTTGGCCGCACGACCGAACTGGTCGTCTCGTTCGACGGCATCTGCAAGGCATCGACGCCCGAGGTAGACGAGCAGCCGGCAAGGCAAAGCCCTGCAAGCACGAAACTGACGACGCCAAAAATCCGCATCTTGACCTGTACGCAAAACAAAACAGACCGAGGGCCGGAACAGCGCCGCCGGAAGCCCCATTCCTAATGAGAAATTACCAACAAAGTTTGAATCAAAATTTACCTTTGGTTCAGCGGGGCGATTCGCCAGGCGAGCCGACAATGAAAGCTCCGCCTTTGTTTCCACGCAATTTCCGAACGGCACACCGCTTCTCGGTTTTCCTCG
>NZ_RZSN01000098.1:0-22323 GCF_003997315.1 Mesorhizobium sp. M1A.F.Ca.IN.020.04.1.1 | reverse complement strand
CGAACGCGGGCCGGGCAGCGAACCCATGCCGTTGGTGCGATCGTCAAGAAGATCGGTCAGCGAACGGGTAAGGCCGTCCGTGGTGTCGGTCAGCTTGGCGATGCGGGTGTCGAGCAGGCTGGCGAAGGCCTCGCCCGAGGTCGACAGGCGGTCAGTGATCGTGTCGAGCCGGGTTTCCACCGAATCGAAGATCGACAGCGAGCTCTCGTTGATGCGATCGATCAGCGTGTCGCCCGAATTGTTGATCGTCATCGACAGCTTGGTCGAGGCATTGAGGATCGAATCGCGGATGATATCGCTGGCGGCACCGATCTCGTCGCGCAGCGTCTCGTGCGCGCCGTGGATCGAAGCGCGCACGCGCTCGGCATGGCTAACGACAGCTTCGCGCTCGCTGCCCAGCCCGTCGACCAGCGAGCGGATACGCGCTTCGTTCTCGGAATAGGAGCGCTCGATCTGGTTGACTTCGCTGTGGACGAGGGTTTCGAGCTCGACGGCGCGGGCCAAAGTGCGTTCGATGCCTTCACCCATGGCGGCGACCTCGCGGCGAACGGCCTGGCCGATCATCATGACGCGGTCTTGGGCAAGGTTTTCCGGCTCGGCGAGGCGGAAGGCCACTTCGGTCATGGATTGCGCGGCGATGCGCATTTCCTGCGCGCGCCGGATCATGGCGGCGAAGGCCCAGAACAGGATGACTGGGATGATCGCCGCGACCGCCAGGCCGATCAGCTCGGGGCGGGCGAAGAACTGGTCGAGAGTGCGGATCTGCCAGATGCTCGGCCCGAACAGCAGGTTGGCGAGGCCGCCGGCGCCCGCGATCCAGGCGAGTGAAATGAACGCGATCACCCAGTAAACGGTGCTCGAAGCGCGCCGGTTGAGGCCATGCAGAAGCGTCCGGTAATCCTTTTGGCGATCGTCATTGGCCGGCGTGAAACCGGCAGGAGCCGGCGTAAAACCGTTCGGTTGCGAGGCGCGCGATTCGAGCGGGCGCAGTTCCGCCGGCTTCGGCTGGGGCGCCGCCTTCGCGGCCTGAGGCTCATTTGCCGGCTCGATTCTATGGCTGCGGCCTTCGCGCGCCAGTTCATCCGCGGCCGCCGAAATCTGGGCCTCGAGATCTTCCATCGACGCCGCCATGTCGAGCCCGCCTTCGTCGCCGTTCAGGTCAAGGTCAAGCGCCTTTTCCAGTTCCGCGGCCACGTCGCTCTCGAGAGATTTGGTCGTCGTCGGTTTCTTAGCCATGCCTTCGCTACCCTGTACTAGCTGCCGCGGGACTTATGATTTTGGCCTGATTCTGGCTTGTCTGGTCCCAGACAGGAGGCTGAAAATGGACGTTCGTATCGTAATGACACACACGGGTAAAGAAAACATGCATTCCCGGCGATACGTAAAACTTTAAATATAAGGTTAACGAGAGCGTGATTTGGCTGCCTCCGTGACAACATTTTTCCCCGGCAATCGTTAACCCGTTGGCGACGGGAATCCGCCTATTTTCGGGCCGCCGGCCGCCCTTTCTTGGAGTAGCAGTGCGTATGCGTGGCGAGATTGGTATTGCGTTTTCCATGCCCGGCGGGGACGTGTCGGGGACGGCAGGTTCGCGACCTGTGGATATGGCCCACCTTGCGCGGCAGACGATGGATGATCGCGCGCTCGAACAGGAGGTGCTGGCGCTGTTCGTGCAGCAGGCGCTTTCGGTGCGCGACAAGATCGTCGATGCCGATGCCAAGGAACGGGTGCTCCTTGCACACGGCCTGAAAGGCTCGGCCCGCGGCATCGGCGCCTTTGCCGTCGCCGAATGCGCTGCAGCCATTGAAAGGCAGCCTGAGGATGGTCGCATCCTGAGGAAGCTGGGCGTGCTGATCGATGAAGTGCGGGACTTCATCGCCGCCATCAGCCGGTAGTCCTCCAGGGAGCACATCCAGAAAAAACGTCATGCGGTGGCGCTTTCGCGCCGCAGTTGACTTGTCCGGCGGAGTGATTATCTCGGCTGCGACTCCTCAGGTGACAAATGGCCAAGCTGACTTACATCGCCAATGACGGTACTCAATTCGACGTGGAGGCCGAGAACGGCTCGACCGTCATGGAAAACGCGATCCGCAACGCGGTGCCCGGCATCGAGGCCGAATGCGGCGGCGCCTGCGCCTGCGCGACCTGTCATGTCTATGTCGACGAGGCCTGGACGGGCGAGGTCGGCGAGCCGGAAGCGATGGAGGAGGACATGCTGGATTTCGCCTACGACGTCCGGCCCAACTCGCGCCTGTCCTGCCAGATCAAGGTGCGCGACGCGCTCGACGGTCTGGTCGTGCGCGTTCCCGAACGGCAGGGCTGAACCAAGTCTCCATTTCCAATTTTGCCGTGGCTGCTTGGCAGCGGGCCAATGCTCATGCACTGTCGCCAGCATTCCCAAAATGGGGCGGAGCTGATGACGGACACGATCAAGACGGACGTACTCATTGTCGGGGCAGGGCCGGTCGGCCTATTCGCCGTGTTCGAACTCGGGCTCTTCGACATGAAGTGCCATCTCATCGACATCCTCGACCGTCCCGGCGGGCAATGCGCCGAACTCTATCCGGAAAAGCCGATCTACGACATTCCCGGCTGGCCGATGATCACTGCGCAGGGTCTGGTCGACAAGCTGCTCGAACAGATCCATCCCTTCAAGCCGGACTTCACTTTCAACCGGATGGTCTCAAGCCTCGAAAAGCTCGAGGACGGCAGCTTCCGCGTCACCACGGACGAGGCTGAGGTGTTCGAAGCCAAGGTGGTGGTGATCGCCGCCGGCGGCGGCTCATTCCAGCCCAAGCGACCGCCCATCCCGGGCATCGAGAGCTACGAAGGCAAGAGCGTGTTCTATTCGGTCCGGCGCATGGAAGATTTCCGCGGCCACGATCTCGTCATCGTCGGAGGCGGCGATTCGGCGCTCGACTGGACGCTCAACCTGCAGCCGATCGCCAAAAGCGTGACACTTGTCCACCGGCGTCCGGAATTCCGGGCTGCGCCCGACAGCGTCAACAAGATGTACGCCATGCAGGAGATGAAAGAGCTGGAATTCCTGGTCGGTCAGGTGAGCGGGCTCGCAGGCGCCGACGGCCAGCTCTCGTCCGCCACCATCAAGGGTGGCCCGGATGGCGACATCGAGGTGCCATGTACGCGCATGCTGCCGTTCTTCGGCCTCACCATGAAACTCGGGCCGATCGCCGAATGGGGGCTGAACCTGCATGAGAACCTCATCCCGGTCGACACCGAGAAATTCCAGACGTCGGTTCCCGGCATCTTCGCCATCGGCGACATCAACTGGTATCCGGGCAAGCTGAAGCTGATCCTCTCAGGTTTCCATGAGGTCGCCCTGATGGCGCAGGCCGCAAAACGCATCGTCAGCCCGGGCGAGCGCATCGTCTTCCAGTACACGACCTCGTCGACCAGCCTGCAAAAGAAGCTCGGCGTCCACGATTGACGTGATCATTCGGCGAGCACGGGCGCTGCGTGCTCGTCCTTGCCGCGCAGCGGCTTTTCCGGCATCAGCGCCAGCGCGATCAATGCAAGAACAAGAGTGATGCCGGCGGTGAGGAAGATCATCACGAACGGCATTGCCGATGTCAGCTCGATATGCGTCTGCGAGCCCTCGGCGGCGAGCGGCAGGCCGTAGCCGAGCGCGACGGCGCCGAGCAGGGCGACGCCAAGCGCGCCGCCCAGTGTGCGCAGGAAGGTCAGGACGCCAGTCGCGACACCGAGATGGGCGCGATCGACCGCATTCTGTACCGAGACGGTGCTGACCGGGAAGGTCGTGCCACTGCCGAGGCCAATGAGGGTCGTCAGGATTTCGACTTCGAGCAGCGACGCGTGTGTCGCAATGGCACTCAGCACCCCGATGCACGCGATCGCCAAACTGACGCCGACCATGGCAATGCGCTTGTAGTGGACGAAGCGCGGGATCATGCGGCCGCTGAAAGTGGCACCGGCAACGGTGCCGAGCAGGAGACCCAGCATGGCGATGCCGGATTCACTGACCGAGAGCCCGACGACCGATTGCAGATAGACCGGCAGGTAAACCGACGCCCCGATATTTGCCGCCTGCAGCAGGAACATCGACAACGTGCCGGCGAGCACGATCCGGTTGCCCAGCACCTCGAGCGAGATCAAAGGCTCACTGGCCCTCAGCAGCCGCAGCGCGAACAACGCCCAGAACGCGGCCGAGCAGGTCACCAGCCCAAGGATTTCCGGCGAGAACCACGGATAGGTGCTGCCACCCCAGTTGAGCGCCAGAAGCAGCAGCGCCGTGGCGATCACCAAGAGCACTGCGCCCAGCCCGTCGATGCGGTGATGTTTTGCCGCGATCGGCAACTTCTTCAGCGGATTGTTGATGATGGCCATCGCCAGGAAGCCGATCGGCAGGTTGATCCAGAAGATCAACGACCAGTGGAGATGCTCTGCGAAGACACCGCCAAGCAGCGGGCCGGCGACGCTGGCCACCGCCCAGGTGCCGGAGATCCATGCGGCGTAGCGGGCCCGCTCGCGTGGCGGCACCAGATCGCCGATGACGGTTTGCGTCAGCGCGAAAAGGCCGCCACCGCCGGCCCCCTGGATCGCCCGGCCGATGACCAGCACCAGCATGTTGGGGGCCAGGGCGCTGACCAGCGATCCCAAAAGAAAGATCAGGATGGCGGCGTAGATGACCGGCCGGCGGCCGTAGACGTCGGAAATCTTGCCGTAGAGCGGCGCCATCGCGGTGGCCGTCAGCAGATAGCCGGTCACGATCCAGGGCAGGTATTCGGCGTGGCCGAGCGCGCGCGCGATGGTCGGCAAGGCAGGCGACACAATGGTCTGGTCAAGCGCCGCCAGAAGCATCGACAAGAGCACGCCGCCGATGATGGCGTTTTTCTCGCTCTCGCTGATCGATGGCGAGGCCGTTGTCCTCATCGTCGTGCGATTGTCGACGGTCTGGTCCATGCGTCACTCTTTCAAGGTCGGTGCGCCGTCGGCAAGAAGCAGCCGGTGCGGGGCGTCCTGCGCCCGTCATTCGTATCTCGGTTTCCAAAGTCCGCCGGACGGCAAACCCGATATATGTCGGTCGATATAGGCCGTTTTCGACCGATGCTCGAAAGTTTTCTGGAATCTGGCACCATTGTTTCGGCGGTGTTGGCTTTCGCCGGCACCACCGGTCAAATGGTCAAGCCGGCGGCAACCGCCCGCTTTGGGTGCGCTGCATCCGGTAGCGCAGGAGCCGGATGATTCGGCTCTCGAAATTGACGCTTTCGACGCGGTCGAACTGCACCTGGGCGCGATCGTGCTTGGCGAGGATGGCAGCCGAGATCTGGGCGGCCTGGGCCTTCGCGGCTTCGCAGGTCCTTTGCGGATAAGTCGCCTTCAGCGCGTCCTCGAGTTCGCGCGCGTGGTTCTTGGCGATCTCGACATGGCGCTCTTCGTGGCGCTTGATGTCGGCCGACAGCGTATCCCAGAACAGCCTGACCTGCGGATCCGCCTTGCGCGGGCGCCGCCATTCCGGGAGGATCACCTTGACCTTCACGGTCACCTGCGCGTTCGCGATCCGGCAGGAATTCGCGGTCTGCGCGTAGCTGACGCGGGTGGTGAAGGCCATCTGCGTTGCGCCCGGATGCCGGGAGCCGGTGCTCTTCACTTCCGGTCCGTTTTTCGTCAGCTGTTTTTCGATGTCGTCCAGCGTGCGGCCGCCGACGCTGAAATAGCTGTAGGTCTTCACCAGATTCGCCGCGGCGGCCGGCGTGGCGGCCAGCGTGAGCATCAGGGCGCAGAGCAGGGAACGGTTCATCATGTTGCCTCTTCACGCACCTTGCTTTACGGCCGTTGCCGGCGCAACGAAATTGATTTCGCGTGGATCACGCATGGTTGATGGACAATGACGACAAGGCGGTGGCAGCTCGCGCATGGACGCCATCTCGACCTCGGCCCCAAGTCGGTCGTGGTCGGCATCCTCAATGTCACGCCGGATAGTTTTTCCGACGGGGGATTGTTCATCGCGCCGGAGAAGGCGATAGCCCAGGCGCGCCGCATGGCGGAAGAGGGCGCGGCCATCATCGACATCGGCGGGGAATCGACGCGGCCCGGTTTTGCCCCGATCAGCGCCGAAGAAGAGCAGACGCGGGTGCTGCCGGTCATCGAGGCGCTCGCGGCATCGGGCGAGGCGCTGATTTCGGTCGACACCTATCGCGAGGACACCGCGCGGCGGGCCGTCGCTGCGGGGGCGCATATCGTCAACGATGTCTGGGGACTGCAGCGCGAGCCCGGCATCGCGAGAGTCGCGGCCGAGACCGGCGCCGGCCTCATCATTATGCATACCGGCCGTGAACGCCAGAAGCTGCCGGACGTGATCGAGGACCAGCTTCTGTTCCTCAGCAAATCGCTGGAGATCGCGCGCGCCAGCAATGTTGCCGAGGACCAGATCGTGCTCGACGCCGGTTTCGGCTTTGCCAAGGAAACGACGGAGGAAAATCTCGATCTGATGGCGCGGTTCTCCGAGCTTCAGGCGCTCGGCTTTCCGCTGATGGCGGGAACGTCGCGAAAGCGTTTTATCGGCGGCGTCACCGGGCGCGAGCCCGCTGAGCGCGCTGTCGGCACGGCGGCCACGAGCGTCATTCTGCGGCTCAAGGGAGCCGATCTTTTTCGCGTCCACGATGTCGCAATCAACGTGGATGCGCTGGCGATGGCCGATGCTATGCTGGCGCGAGAAAAACTTTCTCCCGGACGCTGACGATGTATGTCATCCGCATGAAGAACTGCGCCTTCTTTGCCCGGCACGGCGTGCTGGACGAGGAGGAGACGCTCGGTCAGCGTTTTTATGTCGACGCCGAACTCATCGTCGAGCCCAGCCGGCCGCTGGAGGACGATTCGATCGAGGATACCGTCAATTACGGCATCGCCTTCGCGGTCATCGAGAAGATCGTCACCGGGCACCGGCGTTTCCTGATCGAGGCGCTGGCGCTGGAAGTGGCGAAAGCGCTGGCGGCGCGCTTTCCACAGATCAGGAAAGCGGAAATTACCGTGCGCAAGCCGAACGCCCCGGTTCCGGGCGTGCTCGATCATGTCGAGGTGACAGTTGTCTGGCCTCAATAGCGCCGTCTACCTTAGCCTCGGCGGCAATCTCGGCGATCCGGCGAAATCCATGGCCGCGGCGCTGCGCATGCTGGACGGCGACGACAAGACGCGCGTCACCGCTGTTTCCTCACTGTACCGGACGCCGCCGTGGGGCAAGCTCGACCAGCCGGATTTTCTCAATGCCTCCGCCGGGATCGAAACCGCGCGCTCGCCACGCGGCCTGCTCGATCTCTGCCTGGACGTCGAGAGGCGCCTGAAGCGGGTGCGCGAGGAACGTTGGGGGCCGCGCCTGATCGACATCGACATTCTGGTGTTCGGTGACCGGGTGATCCACGAGACGGGCCTTGAGGTTCCCCACCCGCGCATGCTGGAGCGGGCCTTCGTGCTGGCGCCGCTGGCCGAGATCGCGCCCGATCTTGTGGTCGGCAACAAAAGCGTGTCGGAGCGGCTCGGCGCCGTCGATATTTCGGGGATCGAGCGGCTGCCGTCCGGCCGGGAGTGGTGGCTCGCTTAGATTAGCCGAGGGTGGGATTGGTTGGAGGAAGACGGATCTTGGCCGTGGCGATCATCCCATTCAACCACTTCCACGGACGCTTCAGACTCAAACAGGGTCACGGTCATCTTCCTATCGAAATCCGAAAAGAAAATCTGGGCCACCATGTGCCCGTGTTGGTCGGCGAGTTCCAGATACATGCCATCGCGTTGGACGTCGCTTCCGATCGTGGCTTCGTAGGTCCGCCCTGCTAGCACGATCATGTGTTGATTATCCGCAGTTTGCCTGTTCAGCCGGAGAAACCGCCGCCCTCGAGAAACGTCTTTTCCTCGGGCGTCGTCTCGCGGCCGAGCATTTTGTTGCGGTGCGGAAAGCGCCCGAAGCGCTGGATGATCTCCAGGTGCTCCTTGGCGTATTTCAGATAATCCGGCGCCCTCGCCGCTGTAAGTTCGAGCGAGCGTTCCTGATCCGCGAGCGACTCCGAATGCTCAAAGGGGAGATAGAGGAAGACACGGAGTGACTCTTCAAGCGCCATATCATGACCGGCGGCGATCGCCCGATCGGCGAAATGCCTGGCCAGCGGATCGGTCGCGTACATATGCCCGGTGCCGCGGAAGCAGTTGCGCGGAAACTGGTCGAGCAGGATCATCAGCGCCAGCGATCCTTCGGCATGCTCGCTCCAGGCGTCGCATTCGCGCCGGGCGGCGGCGTGGTGCAGCTCGAGGAAGCAGTCGCGGAAGCCGGAGTCGAACGCGTCGTTCTTCTCGAACCAGGCGTCCTCGCCGGCATCGCGCCAGAATTTGGTGACGGCAAGCGCCCGCGGGTCGAGTTCTGCCATGCGCTGCTCCTCAGCTCTTCGTCTCTGCCCTGTTCAGCACGCCGGCCGTCTCTTCGTTCAGCGCCCGGCCGGCGCGGCGCGGCTGCGCGAGCGGGGTCGGGATCGGCGTGCCGATATTGCCTTTGAGAAAGCGCTGGCCGGCGCGGATACCTTCGGCGAGCTGTGTCTCGATGCGAGCTGTGTCGCGGCGGCGAACGTCCTCGATCACCTCGGCTACCTCCTCCGGATCGACGCCCAGCGCTTCCAGGGCCGAGCCGCCGAAGACCAGCGCCGATTCAAAGGTCTCGCGCAACTGATAGTCGACGCCGGCGCGGATGAGTTGCAGCGCGGTGCCGCGGTCGAAGGCGCGCGCCAGGATAGTGACCAGCGGGAATTCGGCCTTGATCAATTGCGCGATGCGCACGGCCACGTCCGGTTTGTCGACGCAGATCAGCACGGCGCGTGCGCGGCCAGCGCCCGCCGCACGCAGGATGTCGAGCCGCGTGCCGTCGCCGTAATAGACCTTGAAGCCGAAATCGGCCGCCGCCTGGATCATCTCGACCTCATTGTCGATGATCGAGACGTCGAGGCCGCGCAGAAGCAGCGGCTGGCTGGCGATCTGGCCGAAGCGGCCGAAGCCGATGATCAGCACGCTTCCGGTTAGCCCGTCGGCGATGTCGACGCCTTCCAGCGATTGCTCGTCGCGCGGGGTGAGGTAGCGCAGTGCCAAGATAGCCACGGGCGTCAGCACCATGGAGATGATGACGATTGCGGTCAGCGTGGAATTGGCCTGGCCGTCGATGATGCCGACGACGGCGGCCGAGGAATAGAGCACAAAGGCGAATTCGCCGCCCTGCGCCATGACGACGGCGCGCTCGAGCGCCTCGCGATGGCCGCTCTTGAGCATACTCGCGACCAGATAGATGCCGAGCCCCTTCATGACCATATAGGCGACGACATAAATGGCGACTAGGCGCCAGTTCTGGGCGACGACGCCAAGGTCGAGCGACATGCCGACGGCAAGAAAGAACAGGCCGAGCAGGATGCCGCGAAACGGCTCGATATCGGCTTCGAGCTGGTGGCGGAAGGTCGATTCGGAGAGCAGCACGCCGGCGAGGAACGCACCCATCGCCATCGACAAACCGGAAAGCTGCATGGCTAGCGCCGACCCAAGCACCACCAGCAAGGCGGCGGCCGTCATCACTTCGCGGGCGCGGGCATCGGCCAGGATGCGGAAGAGCGGGTTGAGCAGATAGCGACCGGCCACGACGAGGCCGACGATCGCCGCGATCCCGATCCCCACTTCGGTCAAGCGCTCAGCCAGGCTGGTCTCCGCGCCCCCCGGCGCCAGGAACGCCACCAGCGCCAGAAGCGGCACGATCATCAGGTCTTCGAGCAGAAGGATCGAGACGATGCGCTGCCCTTTGGGCGCGGCGATCTCGCCGCGCTCCTCGAGCAGTTGCATGACGATCGCGGTCGAGGTCAGCACGAAGCCGGCGCCGGCGACGAAGGATTGCGCGATCGGAAAGCCTCCGGCCAGGCCGACAAGCGTCAACAGAACGGCGCAGACGCCAACCTGCAGCGCGCCGAGACCAAAGATTTCCCGGCGCAGGCCCCAGAGTCGCGACGGCTGCATTTCCAGGCCGATGATGAACAGGAACATGACGACGCCAAGCTCGGCGACGTGAAGGATGGCTTCCGATTCGGAAAAAATGCGGAGGCCGAACGGCCCGATGACCACACCGGCAGCGAGATAGCCGAGGATGGAGCCCAGCCCGATGCGCTTGAAGATCGGCACGGCGATCACGCCGGCAGCGAGCAGCGCCACTACCTGTACGAGATCGCTGCCCGATGCTTCAGCCGCCATGACTACCGTCCTTTCGTTTCAGCACTCCTTGCATGCAGCGGGAGTGCGAGGCAAGGGCAGGGGGCCTGGCAGGAAGAGCAGGGGTGTCGGCCCGAAAACGAGCGTGTGCCGTCAGGCAAACTCCCGCTGCAGCTTCGTACACAAGTTTACGGAGCCCGGTCGTTGCGCGCCGCCACAATCAAAGGTTAAGGCCGGTCGGCTTTGGCTATGGAGCTTCAGCCATTGGAGGGCAGCGGCGATGGGCCGCTGCCTTTTTTTGAGGAGATGACTGACATGAAGAATTTTTTGCTCGTTGCCGTTGGCGTTGCGGCGCTGGCCGTTTCGGCCTGTTCGAAGGGACCGGAGTGCACACAGGAGATCGCCGCCAAGAAGGCGCAGGACATGGCTGCCGCGCTTCAGGAAGCAATCACCAAGGATCCGAGCAAGGCGGCTGATCTGACGGCCAAGGTGCAGGCCGTGACGACGAAATATCAGAATGCCACGACGCTGGACGAAGTCTGCAAGGCATATGACGAAGTGACTGCCGCCATCAAGGGTTGAGCCAAGTCAAAACGAAAGAAGGCGGTGGCCATTGGCTGCCGCCTTTTGTCTTCCTCGATCGCCTTTGCTCAGTTCTTCGCGATCGAGCCGACTTCGACCGTGTCGACCCGCTTTAGGCTCATGCCGATGACCGGCACCAGCTGCTTGTCGACGCGCACGGCGACCGTCACGGTCATCGAATTGTCGTCGGGAACGCGCGCCTGCATGACGCCGTTCAACTGATTGCGGTTAATGGTGAAGACGACCTTTTGGGGATCGACGACATTGCCGCCGACAATGTCCATGCCGTTGCCGGTCGAGCCGCCCATGAAAGTGCCTTTATAACCATCCCGGCCCCGGCGTTCGACCGTCGCCGACATCTTCTGGGTGAAGACGCCGACCCGGCAGTCGCCGTCTAGCGTGATGCCGACCTTGCCGTCCGGCGTGGAACCGTTGAAATTGCAGGTGAATTTCGTGCCCTTGTATTTGCCGGCGATGATTTCGCCAGGGCCGACCCATTTGCCTTCGACCGAGCGGAAAAACTGCTTGTCAGCCTCTGCTCCAAAGGCCCTTTCGACGAGGCCGAGCGGTACGGCGGCCGCAACCGTTGCGGTCATGACGCAGGACAAGATTACGCTTCTCATTGACAACACCCGGCACGAACGAGTCTGCTGTTGGAACCAGAGTGACCATGAAGAAGATTGGTTAATGCTTCGTCACTGGCGACCGTTTCTGCATTTACCTTACTGCTCGCTTCGGCCATCCTTTCGCGTCGCGAACGAGGTCAATGCCGAGAGGAAATCGCCTAGCCCCGGTCGCTTTACCGCAATGAACGGCAGCGGGCGCGTCGTTTCCATCGCCGCGATGCCGATGCGCGCCGTCATCATGCCGTTGACGACGCCTTCACCAAGCTTTGCCGAGAGCTTCACGGCAAGGCCGTGGCCGACGATCTGCTGCACGAAACTGTCGCCGACGGCGATCGAGCCGGTCACCGCGAGATGGGCAAGCACACCGCGCGCCAGGCGGAAGAAGCCCAGCGTGCCGGGACGGCCGCCATAAAGTTCCGACAGGCGCCGGATCAACCTGCCGGCTTCGAACACGACATAGGCGACGTCGACCAACGCGCGCGGGCTGACCGCCGTCACCAGCGAGACGCGCTTCGCGGCCTCCAGGATCATCATCTTGGCGCGGGCATCGAGCGGCGACAGAATCTCGGTCTCGGCGAGCCGCACCAGATTGGCGCCATCAATAATCTCGCCGCGCAATTCGGCGAGCGAGCGGCGGCCGGCCGCGGTCTCCGGTTTTGCCGCGACGAAGGCGGAAAGCTCGTCGACCAGAGCGCGCGCGGCCTTGGGGTCGTCGCGCGCCACCGCATCCACGGCCCGTCGCTGTAGTTTCTCGACCTCAGCGAGGCGTGCGATGGCGAGGAACTCGCGGATCAGGACGATCAGCAGCGACAAAAGCGCGATGGCCGCCATGCCGGCCGCCAGCCAGCCCAGCCATTCGGCGCGCGCGAAAAGATCACGGATGAGCTGATCCGTCCACAGGCCCACCGCGAGCGAGACAAGCACGCCGAAAGCTCCGAAAAACAGGCGTGCCAGCAGCGAGCGCCTCCTTGGAGCGGTCGCCGGTGGCGGCGGGGCCTGCTCGATATCCGGCTGGTCGAAAACGTCGATCTCCGAGGGAATGACCACGGCGACATCGGCCCTGGCGGCGCGTGGCCTGCGCACGGGCTGTTCGGCGCCACGCTTCTGCGGCGCCTCGTGCCTTGGCGCGGGCTCGGGCTCGATGCGGAAGGCCGCCGGTTTGCGGGGCGGATTCATGCCAAACGATCTCCGATCAGGAACTGAAGCGCGCGGTCGAGGCGAATATGCGGCAAAGACAGCGTGACGCCTTCGGCCGTCCGCTCGAGCTTCGGCGGACGAAAGCGCACGAAACGGATCGCATTGTTTTCCGCCTGCTGCCCGGAAACGTCGAACACGGGATCGACCTTTTCCGGCAAGTCACCGGGAAATATGGCTGTTTCGGCTTTGCCGTCGAATGTCTCGCCGTTGATCTTCTCGCCTTTCAAGGGCGTGCCGATGATCACCGGCAATGTCTCGCGGCCTTGCTTCACGGTGCCCTCGCGGGTCGAGCGCACCGCCGCCATGGCGACCACATCGACATCGGCGCCGCTGAAATTGGCCCGCGCCACCGCCCGGTCGGCCAGGCGGCGCACGATCGCCTGCAGCCGGTCATGGCTTTCGTGGTGCAACTGGTCGGCTTTGGTCGCCGCCACCAGGATGCGGTCGATGCGCCTCGAAAACAGGTCGGTGACGAAATTGCCCCGCCCGGGTCGGAAGCAGGAGAGGATTTCGGTGACGGCCCGTTCGAGGTCGGCCATGGCGGCCGGGCCGGCGTTGAGCGCCTGCATGGCGTCTATCAGCACGATCTGGCGGTCGAGACGGGTGATATGCTCGCGAAAGAACGGTTTTACGACATGGGTCTTGTAGGCTTCGTAGCGGCGCTCCATCATCGCCTGCAGCGATCCGGGGCGGCGCCGTTCCGACAATTTCATCAGCGGCGCGAAGGTCAGCGCCGGCGAGCCTTCGAGATCGCCCGGCATCAGGAAACGACCCGGCGGCAGCGTCGACAGCGCACGTTCGTCGAGCTTGCAGGCCGTGAGATAGGCGGCGAAGCTTTCGGCGAGACGGCGCGCCGTCATCTCGTCCGCGTCGGCGTCCGGATCGACTGAGGAGGCCAGCTCCTGCCACGCCTGTGACAGGTCGGAGCGGACCGGCAGGGCGGCCAGCTCCACCGCCTCGCGCGAAAAATCGGCGAAAGATTTACCGAGCAGCGGCAGGTCAAGCAGCCATTCGCCGGGATAATCGACGATGTCGATCGACAGCTTTCCGGCCGAAAACAGCCGGTTCCAGCCGGAGGCCGACTCGTATTCGATGGTCAGCCTCAGCTCTGAAATCGCGCGCGTCGAATCCGGCCAGACACGGTCGTCGACCAGGGCCGCGACATGGTCCTCGTACTGGAAGCGCGGGACGGCGTCGTCCGGCTGCTCCTCGAGCAAGGCGCGGGCGATGCGGCCCGATTTTTGCGCTTCGAACAGCGGCAGCCGCCCGCCATGGATAAGGTTATGGACGAGAGCGGAAATGAACACCGTCTTGCCGGCGCGGGAGAGGCCGGTGACGCCCAGTCGCAGGGATGGGGAGAAGAGCCCGGCGGCCCGGCCCGACAACGTGTCGAGCGCAATCCTCGCCTCGTCGGTGAAAGTGGTCAGCGATGATGCCAAATCTGCCTCTGGGTCGCCCGTCAGGGCCCGATATAGGCCTTGGGCAAGGCGTTTGAAATGGTGTCAGAGATCGGCGGGACTGAGAAAGGCCTCGAGATAACCACGGCCTTGGCCTGCTTCACCGAGGTTGCCGGGAAAACGCACGACGGCGAGTCCGGAAGTGGGAAAGCCGTGGTTGAGCATGCCTCGCGCGGTCTCATCGCCGTCGCCCGACACCGCCATGGCTAGGTCCTCGGTCATCGGATTGTGGCCGATCACCAGCAATGAGCCGGCCCCGCTGTTCTTACGAATGATTTCGAGATAACCGGCGGCATTCTCGCTGTAGAGTGTGTCGAAGAACAGCACCCGGCCGGTGTCGGTGCGGCCCGCAAGGCCTTCCAGGGTCTGCCGTGCTCGCTTGGCGTTGGAGCAGAGAGTGACATCCGGCACGTAGTCGCGGGCCCGCATGGCGTCACCCATCGCCTCAGCGTCGGCCATGCCCGATTCGTCGAGCGGACGATCGAAGTCACGAACACCGGGCAGCGCCCATCCGGCTTTGGCATGCCTCAACAGATAAAGTCTGCTCAACCGGCTCCCCCTTTATGTTGAATACGCTGAGCGTTTTGGCGATTAGTCACCAGAACGGTGTCGTGCACAATGGCATAGGACGCGCAACCGCGCCGAATCGCTGATGATTTCGATCCCGACCGTTGAGAAATGGCCGCCGCGAATGCCTGCTGCTGCGAAGACTAACAAATGCGTGAAACTGTTATTGTTTCCGCTTGTGCAGCCCCTTGTCCGCGAATATATAGGCGCCAAATTTGGGGTTGTTGGGTGAGTCGAATGAACGACATCGTTACCGCCGATTACGTACCCTCCGAAGACGAGCCGTTCATGAACGAACGGCAGAAATCATACTTCCGCCAGAAGCTTATCACATGGAAGAATGACATCCTTCGCGAAGCGCGTGAAACACTCGAAATCCTCCAGCAAGAAAACGCCAACCATCCCGACCTAGCCGACCGCGCCTCTTCCGAAACCGACCGAGCCATCGAACTGCGCGCCCGCGATCGCCAGCGCAAGCTGATCTCGAAAATCGACTCCGCGCTGCAGCGGATCGACGAAGGCACCTATGGCTATTGCGAGGAAACCGGCGAGCCGATCGCGCTGAAGCGGCTCGACGCCCGCCCGATCGCGACGCTGTCGATCGAGGCGCAGGAGCGCCACGAACGCCGCGAGAAGGTCTACCGCGACGACTGACGCGGGTTGGGACAGACGCAGGTTTTGCGAAAATGGCCGGATCTTTCCGGCCCTTTTCTTTTTTGAGCGGCAATCCTTTGGGGGTCAGCGTTTGTGGCTGGCCAGCTCGCCGAGAAGCTTGGTCATCTCGTCATCGAGCGAGGGCTTCGCCGCCGGCTTGCTTGCCGGTTTGGAATGGGACTCCTCCAACGATGCCTCGAGCTCGTGCATCAGTGTGTCGTCGATCGAGTCGTTGGAGGGCTGCGGCGGGGCCTGCCGGCCAGTGCCATTCGTCCCATACGCAGGGAGCGGCATGACTTTCGCGGCCGGGGGAGGCGGTACCGGCGGCTTTGCCGGAGGGGGCGCCGCGCGCGGGCGCGACACGGGCTCGCTCACGGGAGCCGGCGCCGGTGCGGTCGGCTGCCTGGCCGGGGCGGGTGCGGGCTGAGGCGCCCGCGGGCGCGGCGCGGCGGCCTGCTGCTGGCCGCTGTCTCCGGTCAGCGCCGGACGGCGAGGTGCTGCCAGCCTTATGTCTCGTTCGACCACGACATCAGTCGGGCCGCCGATCAGGATGAGGTGTTCGATATCGTCGCGCCGCACCAGCACCAGCCGGCGGTGGCTGTCGACAGCGGTGGCGTCCATGACGGCGAGCCGTGTCTTGCGATTCCGGCCTCCGGCAACGAAGGTGCCGAAAGTCAGGTTGCGGACTACCTTGATGACGAGCAGGACCACGACCAGCAGAACAAGGGCCGCGAACGTCCATAGAATTGCAGCGACGTAACCCGGCCCCGCTACGCTATCCAGCCACTGCAGCATCGGTGCACCCAATCGCCTTTGAAGTGACGCGACACTAGACCTTAGGGACTAGCCTCCGCAAGGCGACATCACCCATCGTGAACAGTTTGAAACATGAATCGTTGATTTTATCGGACATTTGCCGTCCGGGCCTTTTCCGCTACAGGAGAATGTGATTCAACCGGCCGTTCGCGGGTGTCGGGGCATCGGAATCACGAGCAGGGGGCACATGGCCAAGGAAACGCGCGGCGATTTCTATCCGGTACCGATCGTCGACCAAAACACGCGTCCGGGCGCCATCGCCAGGCTCATCATCTTCATCGTCGTTTTGACCGGCGCGGCGGTCGTTTTCGGGTTGTTCCGCGAGCGCCTCGGCGATCCGTTCCTGCTCGGCATGCTTGGCGTGCTCGCCATGATCGGCGTCGGCTTTCTGTTCGCGACGGCGATCGGCTTCGTGCAGATCGCCCCGCGTTCAACCGGCGACGAGCTGTCCAAAGCGTTCGTCGATTCAATGTCGCAAGGCCTCCTGGTCACCGACACCAAGGGTCGCGTAATCTACGCCAACCGGGCCTATGCCGAGATGACGGGGGCCGCTTCGGCGGCGGACCTCAAGACGGTCGAGGGGCTGCTTTCGGACGTCCCCGAGGCTTCAATGACCATCTACCGGCTGGCGTCCGGCCTGCGCGACGGCCAGGCTGGCGACGGTGAATTTCGCCTGGCGCAGTCGATCAAGCCTGGGGCCGAGCCGGGCGCGCGCTGGTACCGCGTCCGTGCCCGCGCCTTCAATGTGCCGGGCCAGCGGCTGCCGATGCTTGCCTGGCAGATCGCAGACATCTCGCAGGAGCGGGCGGAACAGGAGCGTTTCTTCCTCGACCTGCAAAAGGCGATAGACCATCTCGACCACGCGCCCGCAGGCTTCTTCTCGGCCGACCAGGAAGGCCGCGTTACTTATATCAATGCGACGCTTGCCGAATGGCTAGGCATCGACCTTGCCAGCTTCACCCCGGGCGCGGTCACGCTGCCGGAGATCGTCGCCGGCGACGGCATGGCGCTCGTCCGCTCGGTCAAGGCTGATCCCGGCGCCACGCGCAACGCCGTCATCGACCTTGATCTGACGACAATGAGCGGCCAGGCACTGCCGGTCCGCTTCATGCACCGCGTTTCGGCAAGCCGCGAAGGAGTGAACGGGCCGACGCGCACCATCGTGCTCAACCGCACCCAGGGAGAGGACGCGTCCGCCGACCTGCGCGCCTCGGAGGTGCGCTTCACGCGTTTCTTCAACTCGACGCCGATGGCGATAGCCGGCGTCGATGCCGGCGGGCGCATCCTGCGCACCAATGCGCCGTTCCTGTCGCTGTTTTCGTCCGTCGTCGACCGAGACGCTGTCGACCGGCGCGTGCGTTTCGAGAGCGTGGTGCATGAACGCGACCGGCCGGCCTTCGCCGCCGCCTTCGAGAAGGCGCGGCAGCGGCAGGCCAATATCGAGCCGATCGACTCGTTGCTGCCCGGGCATGAGGAGCGCCACATCCGCTTCTACGTGAATGCCGTCGCCGACGGCGCCGGTAGCGAGGGTGCGGAGGAATCGGCCATCGTCTACGCCGTCGAGACTACCGAGCAGAAGGCGCTCGAGGGCCAGATGGCGCAGAGCCAGAAGATGCAGGCGGTCGGCCAGCTTGCCGGCGGCATCGCGCACGACTTCAACAACGTGCTCACCGCCATCATCATGGCGTCGGACCTCCTGCTCACCAACCACCGGCCGTCGGACCCGTCCTTCCCCGACATTATGAACATCAAGCAGAACGCCAACCGGGCGGCGTCGCTTGTTAGGCAGTTGCTGGCCTTCTCGCGCAAGCAGACCTTGCGGCCGGAAGTTCTCAACCTGACCGATGTGCTTGCCGATCTGCGCATGCTGCTTGCCCGCCTGGTGGGCAACGATATCAGGCTGAAGATCGACCACGGGCGGGATCTGTGGCCGGTCAAGGTCGACATCGGCCAATTCGAGCAGGTGGTGGTTAATCTCGCCGTCAACGCGCGCGATGCGATGCCCACCGGCGGCGATCTTACCGTGCGCACCCGCAACGTCATGGCCGAGGAGTGCAAATCCTTCCCGTATCGCGAGCTTATCCCGGCAGATTATGTGCTGGTCGAGGTCGAGGACACGGGCAGCGGCATCGCGCCGGAGGTGCTGAAGAAGATATTCGAGCCGTTCTTCACCACAAAGGAGGTCGGCAAGGGAACGGGCCTTGGCCTCTCGATGGTCTATGGCATCATCAAGCAGACCGGCGGCTTCATCTACTGCGATTCCGAAGTCGGCAAAGGCACGGTGTTCCGCATCTTCCTGCCGCGTCACGTGACGGAGGTGAAGAAGGCGAGCGAGCCTGCCGACACTGCGGCGGCGGCAGCTCCAGCCAAGCCGGCCGACACGGCGAAGGACCTCTCAGGTTCGGCGACCGTGCTTCTGGTCGAGGACGAGGACGCCGTTCGCATGGGCGGCGTGAGGGCGCTGACTTCGCGCGGCTACACCGTTCACGAGGCTTCCTCCGGCGTCGAGGCGCTGGAGGTCTTCGAGGCGCTCGGCGGCAAGGTCGACATCGTGGTGTCCGATGTGGTGATGCCGGAAATGGACGGGCCGACGCTGCTCGGCGAACTGCGCAAGCGCCAGCCGGACATAAAATTCGTCTTCGTTTCCGGCTACGCCGAGGACGCCTTTGCCAAAAACCTGCCGGCCGACGCGCATTTCGGCTTCCTGCCCAAACCATTCTCGCTCAAGCAACTGGCGACGATCGTCAAAGACGTGCTGGAATCTTAAAGCGCATCGGTGAAGCAGATCAGGGGACGCGCTTCAGATCATTGCTTGATGCAGGTCGTTTCCCCAAAAGCGCTGCGCCCTTTTAGGCGACATGTCTTAAACAGCTATCGCTTGCACATTGCAGCGAGCCTGCCATGATGGCGATCGGATGGGTCCTGTCATGGGGGTGATAGCGCGTGACGCCGCACATCGAGGCGGGCAGGGGAGATTATGCCGAAACGGTGCTGCTGCCGGGCGACCCCGAGCGCGCGCAGTGGATGGCGCAAACTTTTCTGGAGGCGCCGCGCTGCATCAATCTCCGTCGGGGCGCCCTCGGCTTCACCGGCCGTTTCCGCGGTAAGCCGGTCAGCATCCAGGCAACCGGCATCGGCGTCTCTTCTTTCCTGATCTATGCCCATGAGTTGCTGGACTATCATGGCGTGAAGACGCTAATCCGCACAGGAACATGCGGCGCATTGTCGGATGACGTTCCGCTGCGGGGCTTGGTCGTTTCAAGCGCCGTGCGCGCCGAGGGCCCAATCAGCGGGCAGGTGTTCGGACTTTACCAGCCGGCCGGCCCCGATGAGGCGCTCCATGCGCTGGCGCTGCAGCGGGCCGCCGATCTCGGCATTGCCTGCAGCGCCGGCCTGACCGTCTGCAGCGACATCTTCCATCATCCCGATGGCCGCGCCCGCTTCGACGAGCCCAGGGCGCTCGGCGCGCTGGCAGTCGACATGGAAACCAGCGCGCTCTACCGCATCTCGGCGCAGTTCGGCGCGCGCGCCCTATCGCTGCTGACCGTGGTCGACCACGTCGCCGCCGACGAGCAGACCGAGTATTCCGAACGCCAGGCGCTGTTCACCGACATGACCCGCCTGGCACTGGAAGTCGCGGTCACTGCTTAGGCGGTTTCCGCTTCAACTGCCCCTCGGCTGTCGGCCGGCGACCCGCAGATAAAGCGGCAGGTTGTGCGCAGCATCGAAGCGAAGTTCCTTGTTCGATCAATGTTTCGTGCAGGTGGAGGCGGTAAAGGCGCCGTCCTGCTGCTTCATGATGATGTCGAAGGAGGGAGCGCCTGGATCGTCGAGCGTCGCCTGTGTCAGCGAGATCGAGTTGCCGCCGCTCGTATAGCCGCCGAGCGGGCCGAGCCAGCTGATCTCGCCATTGGCGTCCATCTGGTAGTTGTAGGTTCCCGACGTGCCGAAGGTCACTGGGCCGCTATAGACATTGCCCTTGATGGTGATGTCGCCGAGATTGATGAAGAGGCCGAGCAGATAGACCTCGCAATGATAGACGCCGTCCGGAAGCTTGCCTTCGGCGAAGTCCGCGCGGGTCTTGCCCACGGCCGACGCAAGAAGCAGCAAGCTCAGAAGAATGCGAATCGGGAAGGCCATGCGGTCGCTCATTTCGGCGGCGACCTTGCCCCATTTTGCCGCTGCCCCGCAACTGGCCGGCGAGTGCCGGTACAGAGACGAGATTAAGCATTGGGCAATTTTATAATTTGGGCAAAATCTAGGCAGAGCTGCGCAACGTTTTCTCAAACCCAGGGTGCTTGATCGGCGTCGTTTTATTCGATTGGCAGGCAGTAAGTCTTTGTATTTAACGACTATTTTTCCTGACCCGCGCATGTGTCCGCGTTTGGCACGTCGCTTGCAACCAAGTTTGATGAGATCGATCGTCGGCCATCACCGGTTGACGAGCGGAAGGGTTGCCTTCGAGGGGAAGGCGCTCGACCGGAGCGCGGCGTATGACCGCGCCCGGTCGGGCATCGCATCGTGCCGCAGGGCAGGGAGATTTCTCCGCTGCTCACGGTGCGCGAAAATCTGAAGGCCGGCTTCGCGCCGCTTCGGCGCGGCGACCGCAACATTCCTTCGCATGTCTTCGAGGTGTTTGCGGTGCTGAGGCAGATGCCTTCGCGGCACGGGCGGCGACTTGTGCGGTGACCAGCGGCAGCTCGCCACTCGGGCGGGCGCTGGTGATGCGGCCGAAGCTGCGCACGCCGTCGCCGGTCTCGCGATGCAGAATAGATTCCTCGTGCGGACGCCTAGATCATTGCGGATTATGCACCATTAATGACGCTTCCAAGTAACGGAATGGATCCTTGGGTCTTCGCTCCGGTTCGCGTCGTTACGCGGAAGGATGACGAAGTGTTCGACGGCTCTGGTGTGGCCAATAGCGCATGCTAGTCTTTGCATGGCCTTGGTGAGTCGGGCTCTTTCCGTATCAGTCGAGATGAAGGGGGATGGCGCGGGCTCCGCCCGCAAGGTCCGCGCAAGCAAGCTCGCCTAGCTTTCCCCGCAGTGATTGTCGGTCGATGCGTCCAACAAAAGCTTGCCAGGGGAAGGCGATGGAACGTTTTGTCGAGGACTATCAGAAGCGGCGGCTGACCGAGCGCGTCGATATCATGACGGCGATCAACATCCTGACGTCGCAGGGCTACGACGAGGATGATCTGCTCGGCGAAATAACCAAGGTTTTTTACGTCGACCTCGACGCCTATAACGAAGTAATCGGGCACCATTGACGGCTTGAGCCGCAAGACTTCAACCGTTCCGGAATCGCTCTGAGCTTCAAGCGCAGCGGTGGATGTCGAGCACGCGGCTGCGAGCGAAGACTCCGACATTCCGTAAGGTCAGAGGACGAACACCGACAACAGCAGTATGATGCCGACTGCCATCATCACCAGACCTGGCCAATTCTGAGACAGGCCGAGGAAACGGAGTCCGCGTCGCCGCGGCTCCAGTGTGGGGCCTGGTGTTGCCAGGTTCGGCGCCGGACGGTCCGGCGCTGTAGATGCCGGGTCACTCAGGCGTCCGCGCCTCAAAGTGGCGCCTGCCATGTAGACGACGCCTGCGATGGTAAGCAACGCACCGAGGATGACGGCCATCTTCCCTCGCTCCTTTCCGACGCTGCGGGATGTGGCGAGCGTTTCGCGAGGTCGCCGTACCGATCTTTCGGCGAGATAACCCTCCGCCGACCTCGCGATCGGCTGGGACAGAACGGTCAACATGGCCGGCAGGTTCCGACAAGCCAACTGCCGACGGCGTGCCGCGCCGGGCAAACTTCCGGCGTTCCAACAAAGAGCCGCGCCAGTTTAGGCCGCCACCCGCTTCATCAGCGCCATGGCACCGAAGGGCGCACGCACCTTGCCCTCGCTTATGAAATAGGCGAACACGTCGCGCGGCTTAACCGGCGCGTCGGTCTTGGGATCGGCGCGCGGCAGGTCGGCCGGCTGCCCGCCTTCCGCCCAGGTCTTGACGCGGCCCGCCCATTCGTCGAGCCCTTTCGGCGTGTAGCAATCGGGATTGTCGTCGCTGCCGGTTTGCAGGCGGGCATAGACAAAATCGCCGGTGACGTCGGCGATCGCCGGATATTTGGCGTGGTCGGCATAGACGATGGCGGCATTGTATTTGCGCGCCAGAGCCGGAAATTCCGGCACGATGAAGGTGTCATGCCGCACTTCGAGCGCATGGCGCAGCGG
>NZ_RZSN01000097.1:0-22325 GCF_003997315.1 Mesorhizobium sp. M1A.F.Ca.IN.020.04.1.1 | reverse complement strand
GGCGCGAGACCTTCATCGGCAATGCCGAGATCCTCGAGATCTTCGACATCTCGAAGGTCGGCAAGATCGCCGGCTGCCGCGTCACCGAAGGCAAGGTCGAGCGTGGCGCGGGCGTGCGCCTGATCCGCGACAACGTCGTCGTCCACGAAGGCACGCTGAAGACGCTGAAGCGCTTCAAGGACGAGGTTTCGGAAGTGCCGGGCGGTCAGGAATGCGGCATGGCCTTCCAGAACTACGAGGACATGCGCGTCGGCGACGTCATCGAGTGCTTCCGCGTCGAGATGGTGAGCCGGACGCTCTAATTTCGGATATACTTGCCGGAATTCACCGGGCGGCGGCCGCAAGGCTGCCGCCCGAGATCCTTGTTTCGTAGTTGAGACATGTGGCGCGGTCCCATCCCGCGCTTCACGATTTCAGGACTGAAGAAAAATGTCCCGTTCGACAACATCAGGCCCCTCCCAGCGCATGCTGCGCGTCGGTGAGCAGGTGCGTCACGCCCTATCCGAGACCCTGCAGCGCGGCGAAATCATCGACCCGGTGATCGAGAACAGTGTCGTCTCGGTCTCGGAAGTACGCATGTCGCCCGACCTCAAGATCGCCACCGCTTTCGTTTCTCCGCTTGGTGTCGGCGACGCCGATGCCGTGGTCGGGGCGCTCAACAGGCATGCGAAATTCATTCGCGGCCGCGTCTCGGGCGCGCTCAGGCAGATGAAGTACATGCCCGAGTTTCGCTTCCGGCTCGATACGTCTTTCGACAATTTCGCCAGGATCAACGAATTGCTGAAATCGCCCGAGGTCGCGCGCGATCTTGGCGACCAGAATAAAAACAACGACAAGGACGAGGAATAGGTGGCGCGCCGCGGCAAGAAGAAGGGCCGGCCGGTCTCCGGCTGGGTGGTGCTGGACAAGCCGGTCGGCATGGGCTCGACCGAAGCCGTCTCCAAGATCAAATGGCTGTTCCAAGCGGAGAAGGCCGGCCATGCCGGCACGCTCGACCCGTTGGCTTCCGGCATGCTGCCGATCGCGCTCGGCGAGGCGACCAAGACCGTGCCTTACGTGCAGGATGGCGCCAAGGTCTACCGCTTCACCGTCGCCTGGGGCGAGGAGCGGTCGACCGACGACCTCGAAGGGCCGGTGACGAACAGCTCGGACCGCCGCCCGGCCGAGGCCGAGGTGCGGGCGCTGCTGCCGAAATACACCGGCGTCATCATGCAGACGCCGCCGCAATTCTCTGCCGTCAAGATTGCCGGCGAGCGCGCCTACGATCTAGCCCGCGACGGCGAGACGGTCGACATTCCCGCCCGCGAGATCGAAATCGGCCGTTTGGACATCGTCGAGCATGGTGTCGATAGAACCGTCTTCGAGGTCGAGTGCGGCAAGGGCACCTATGTGCGCTCGCTGGCGCGCGACATGGGTCGCGATCTGGGCTGCTTCGGCCACATCTCCGAGTTGCGCCGCGTCGAGGTCGAGCCGTTCACGGCGGACGATTTCGTCACCGTCGCCGAGCTCGAAGCGGCGCGCTTCGGCGGCAAGACGGATGAGAATGCGGACGAAGAAGCCGAGGTGTCGGTCGATTTCGGCGCCATCGATGCGCTGCTGGTCGAGACCGCCGCAGCACTTGACTGCTTGCCGCAGGTCGCCGTCAGCGACGACGCCGCGACCAAGATCCGCCTCGGCAATCCCGTCATCATTCGAGGGCGCGACGCGCCGGTCGAGGCCGAGGAGGCCTGTGCCACGGCGCGCGGCAAGCTCGTCGCCATCGGCGCCATAGAACAGGGCATGTTCAAGCCCAAGCGGGTCTTTGCCGGTTGACGGCACTCGGCTAGTTTCGGCTCGCAGTTCCAGGAAAACGTGTAACGGTTCCCGTCGGAATTGCATGAAAACCGACGGTTAGAGCAGCGATCTGCTATGACGTCGCGCCCCAGGGGAGCTCATGGCCCAGAGGAATCATGGCCCAGAGGATTATGGCCCAGAGGATTGTGGCAATGGCTGAGACCGTCGGAAGGCGGGCGCCGCTGAAAATCCGCCGGCCGCCGGTCGGCGCTTCGCCCGGCACCTTGATCGCCGATCCGGCGGCGCGGCGCAGCGAGCTTCGGCTGACGTTGATCTCGCCGGAGAAATACAAAACCATCGACAATGCCAGCATCGACGAGCTCAACACCCATTGCGACCGCTGGCCGGTCGTCTGGCTTGATTGCACGGGGCTCGCGAACATCCCGCTGATCGAAGAGATCGGCCGGATTTTCGACCTTCATCCGCTGGCGCTCGAGGATGTCGTCAACACCGGCCAGCGGCCGAAGGTGGATTTCTTCGAGGACCACGCCTTCGTCGTCATGCGCATGATCGACGATGTCGCCGCGCATCGCTACGAGCAGATCGCGGTGTTCTTCGGCGAGAATTTCGTCGTCACCTTTCAGGAGCGCGAGGGCGACCCGTTCGATCCAGTGCGCAAGCGCATCGCGGCTCCCATGCCCAACCGGCTGCGCTCGCGCGGCGCCGACTATCTCGCCTATGCGCTGATCGACGCCATCGTCGACAGCTATTTCCCGCCGATCGAGACGGTGAGCGAATTGGTCGACGGCATCGAAGACCAGATGCTCAACACGCCCCACAAGCACCAGATGCGGCAGTTGCACGAATTGCGGCGCGACGCCAATGTGCTGAAGGGCGTTCTGTGGCCGATGCGCGACGCGCTGGCGACGCTGATCCGCAACGACGTGCCCTTCGTGCAGGCCGAGACCAAGATATTCTTCAACGATACGCTCGACCATGCGCTGCGGCTGATCGAACTGGTCGAGACCCAGCGCGACATGCTGACCGGCTTGATCGAAATGCATCTGTCGCTGACCCAGGCACGCACCAACGACGTCATCTCCTATCTGACCATCGTCTCGGTGATCTTCATGCCGCTCACCTTCCTCGTCGGTGTCTGGGGCATGAACTTCGACCCGGATAGCTCGCCCTGGAACATGCCGGAGCTCAAGGCCTACTACGGCTACCCGGCGGCACTTTTGTTCATGCTGGTCGTTGCTGTCGGGCTCGTCGCCTTCTTCAAATGGAAGAAGTGGCTGTAGCAGCAGAACCCTCTGTTTTTGCGGCAGGACATGCGACAAGCCGGCTTGACAATTAGTCTGGTGTTTTGCGGGAAATTGCACTATATGCGCGGCAGCTTCGCGCCCTGACGCGCTGCTTGCACCGGCCCCTGCTGGACGACATCCCGGCTGAGGGCGTCCCGTTTCCTCGAACAGATAAGGAAAAACACGATGTCGATTACTGCCGATCGCAAAAAAGAACTGATGGCCGAATTCGCGACCGCGAAGGGCGATACCGGGTCCCCGGAAGTCCAGGTTGCCATCCTTTCCGAGCGCATCAAGAACCTGACGGAGCACTTCAAGGACCACAAGAAGGATAACCATTCCCGCCGTGGTTTGCTTGCTCTCGTTTCCCAGCGCCGCAGCCTGCTTGATTACCTCAAGCGCAAGGATGACACGCGCTATCAGACGCTGATCGACAAGCTCGGTCTCCGTCGCTGACGAATTGACCGGCGGGCTCTCTGCGGAGAGCCCGCCGGTCGCGCATTGGCGGACCGGTCGCTCCGGTGCCCGATGCTGGAGTGGAGCGCGCCGCGCTCTCGAAATTCGCATTCGCGCATGGCGCGTCTCGGAAACAGGGGTTTTCGGCGTCGTGCGCAAAGGACCGGCCGACCGGTCGGCCAGACCCGGTTCCGGAAGCGCAAAGGGCCGTTCGGAACCGCCCATGGACGGTCATGGGGCAGGATTGCAGGATGCTCGCTCGGCAATCGCCACCTGTCGAGCTTCCCGTTGTCTTGCCCGTGGCTGCCCGAAGGAAGCCAGGGAAGGGATGCTCCGCGACCGTTGAGACGGCGCGGCCCTTTCCGCACATGAAGGACAAGATATGTTCAATCAACACAAAGTGGAAATCGAATGGGGCGGCCGTCCGCTCATCCTGGAAACCGGCAAGATCGCTCGCCAGGCTGACGGCGCGGTGCTCGCCACCTACGGCGAGACCGTGGTTCTCGCCACCGTCGTTTCGATGAAGGAGCCGAAGCCCGGCCTCGATTTCTTCCCGCTCACCGTCAATTACCAGGAAAAGACCTATGCCGCCGGCAAGATTCCGGGCGGCTACTTCAAGCGCGAGGGCCGTCCGAGCGAGAAGGAAACGTTGGTTTCCCGCCTGATCGACCGCCCGATCCGCCCGCTGTTTGCTGACGGCTACAAGAACGACACCCAGATCGTCGTCACCGTCGTCCAGCACGATCTCGAGAACGATCCGGACATCCTGTCGATCGTCGCTACCTCGGCCGCGCTCACCCTGTCCGGCGTGCCCTTCATGGGTCCGATCGGCGGCGCCCGCGTCGGCTACATCAACGGCGAGTATGTGCTCAATCCGCATATCGACGAGATGGAGGAATCGAAGCTCGACCTCGTCGTCGCCGGCACCGCCGACGCCGTGCTGATGGTCGAATCCGAGGCCAAGGAGCTCAGCGAGGAGCTCATGCTCGGCGCCGTCGTGTTCGGTCACAAGAGCTTCCAGCCGGTGATCGACGCCATCATCAAGCTGGCCGAGGTCGCCGCCAAGGATCCGCGCGACTTCACCGCGCCGGACCATTCGCAGCTCGAAGGCGAGATGCTGAAGGTTGTCGGCGACGAGCTTCGCGACGCCTACAAGATCATCGAGAAGCAGTCCCGCTACGCGGCCGTCGACGCCGTCAAGGCGAAGGTCAAGGCCGCGTTCACGCCGGCCGAAGGCGAGGATCCGAAATACTCCTCCGAGCAGATCGCAAGCGTCTTCAAGGAGCTCCAGGCCAAGGTCGTACGCTGGAACATCCTGGACACCGGCTCGCGCATCGACGGCCGCGACCTGAAGACCGTGCGCAAGATCGTCGCCGAAGTCGGCGTCCTGCCGCGTACCCATGGTTCGGCGCTGTTCACCCGCGGCGAGACTCAGGCGCTGGTCATTGCCACGCTCGGCACCGGCGAGGATGAGCAGTTCGTCGATTCGCTGACCGGCATGTACAAGGAGAAGTTCCTCCTCCACTACAACTTCCCGCCCTATTCGGTTGGCGAAACCGGCCGCATGGGCTCGCCGGGCCGCCGCGAGATCGGCCACGGCAAGCTTGCCTGGCGCGCGATCCACCCGATGCTGCCTTCGGCGGACCAGTTCCCGTACACGCTGCGCGTCGTCTCGGAGATCACCGAGTCGAACGGCTCGTCCTCGATGGCGACGGTCTGCGGCACCTCGCTGGCGCTGATGGATGCCGGCGTGCCGATCGCCAAGCCCGTGGCCGGCATCGCCATGGGCCTGATCAAGGAAGGCGAGCGCTTCGCGGTGCTCTCCGACATCCTTGGCGACGAGGATCATCTCGGCGACATGGACTTCAAGGTCGCCGGCACCGCCAACGGCGTCACCTCGCTGCAGATGGACATCAAGATCGATGGCATCACCGAGGAGATCATGGGCATCGCGCTCGGCCAAGCCAAGGAAGGCCGGCTGCACATCCTGGGCGAGATGGCGCATGCCATATCTTCCTCGCGCGCCGAGCTCGGCGAATTTGCGCCGCGCATCGAGGTCATGCACATCCCGACCGACAAGATCCGCGACGTCATCGGCTCCGGCGGCAAGGTGATCCGCGAGATCGTCGAGAAGACCGGCGCCAAGATCAACATCGAGGATGACGGCACGGTCAAGATCGCGTCGGCCAACGCCAAGGAGATCGAGGCGGCGAAGAAGTGGATCCACACCATCGTCGCCGAGCCGGAAGTCGGCGAGATCTACGAAGGTACCGTCGTTAAGACGGCCGACTTCGGCGCCTTCGTCAACTTCTTCGGCCCGCGCGACGGCCTCGTCCACATCTCGCAGCTCGCCAATGAGCGCGTCGCCAAGACCTCCGACGTCGTCAAGGAAGGCGACAAGGTTTGGGTCAAGCTGATGGGCTTCGACGAGCGCGGCAAGGTGCGCCTGTCGATGAAGGTCGTCGACCAGGCGACCGGCAAGGAAATCGTTCAGGAAAAGAAGAAGCCGGAAGGCGAGGAAGACGCCGCCTGATTGGCCTGACCGCATGATTGAAACGGGCGCGCTGCAAGGTCGCGCCCGTTTCTATTTCAAGCGCCCTTCAAGGGTAGGTGAATGGCCGCTGAGCCGCTGAAGACGCTGTTCTATCCGTTCGAGGCCGAAGCGCTGCCTTGGCCGCGAAGCGATGCCCGCATCCTGTTTCTTGGCGCTGAGCCTGGTTTCCGTTTGCCCGGCGGCGTCGCTGCGGCGCTGCATCTCGTGCAAGGTTTTCGGCCGCATTTTCGTGCTCTGCAGGCAGCCGGCTATTCGGTCACGCCGCAGGCGGAAGGCTCGGCCTTCGATGCTGCCCTTGTGCTGGCCGGCCGGCATCGCGGCCAGAACGAGCTGCGCATCGCCGAAGCCATCGAGCGCGTCGCGCCCGGCGGGTTGATCGTCGTCGCCGGCGGCAAGGAAGTCGGCATCGATAGCCTGCGCAAGCGCGTGGGCGCGCTGGCGCCGCTCGAAGCCCACCTGCCGAAGCATCACGGCGTCGCCTTCTGGTTCCGCCGGGCCGGCATGGATGCGGCCCGGGCGCTTCGCGCCGCCAATCCCGATCTGGTCGTCGAAGGCCGCTTCCGCACCGCGCCCGGCATGTTCTCCTTCGATCGGGTCGACGCAGGGTCGAAGCTTCTGCTGGACAGCCTGCCGCGGGAACTTGCGGGCAATGTCGCCGATTTCTGTGCCGGCTGGGGCTATCTGGCGGCCGGAGTGATGGAACGCTCGACAGGGCTTTCCGGTCTCGACCTCTACGAAGCGGATTTCGAGGCCCTGGAGGCGGCAAAGGTCAATATCCGCGCAACCGCAGTCGAGCCCCGCTTCTTCTGGACCGATCTGCTGACCGAAACGGTCGAGCGAGGTTACGACGCGATCGTCATGAACCCGCCCTTCCACAGCGGCAGGGCTGCCGACCCGGGCATCGGCGCTGGCATGATCCGTGCGGCGTCGAAGGCACTGAAACCAGGCGGACGCCTGTTCATGGTGGCGAACCGGCAGTTGCCCTACGAACAGGTGCTGGCGGGAGCCTTCTCCAGTCACGCCGAGGTCGCGCGCGATGGCATGTTCAAGGTGTTTTCGGCGCGGCGTTAAAAGCAATTCCAGGTAAAGCGTGAGACGGTTTTCCGTCCCCGTGATTGCTCCAGGAAATGAACGCAGCGCCCTACTGCAGGCTGACGAGGCGTGCCGGCTCGCGCCTGGCATGAACAGGGCGCAACGCGCCGAGCTCGATCTCGAGCGGCGCGGGGCGGCCGAACAGATAACCCTGCACGACCTCGCAACCGGCGGCTCTCAGCAGCGTCGCCTGGTTCTCGGTCTCGACGCCTTCGGCGATGATGCCGACGCCGAGCGCCCGCGATAGCCCCACGATGGTCGAGACGACAGCGCCCGAGCTGGAATCGGTATCGATGCGGCTGACGAAGGAGCGGTCGATCTTCAGCTTGCCGAACGAGAAGTCGATCAGATAGCTCAGGTTGGAATAGCCGGTGCCGAAATCGTCGACGGCGACCGAGATGCCCATCTCGGCGAGTTGCCGCAGGATGACGGCCGCGCGGTCGCGGTCCTGCATCATCGCCGTTTCGGTGACTTCGAGTTCCAGCCGCGACGGCTTGATGCCGGTCGATGCCATGGTCTGGCGCACGATGCCGACGAAGTCCCTGGTCATGAACTGGACCGGCGAGATGTTGACGGCGACGAAGCAATCCTCCGGCAGGTACTGGGCGTCGCTGCAAGCCTTGCGCAGCACCCATTCGCCGATCGGGTTGATCATGCCGGTTTCCTCGGCGATCGGAATGAATTCCATCGGCGGGATCATGCCGCGTTCCGGATGCTTCCACCGGATCAGCGCTTCATAGCCGACGACACGGCCGCCCTGCAGGTCGAATTGCGGCTGGTAGTGGAGGCTGAAGTCGCCGCGGTCGAAGGCGGTTTTCAGCTCCGATTCAATCCATTGCCGGTGGTCCGCAACGCGGCCCATGTCGGCGTGGAAGACCGACCAGTTGCCGATGCCGCTTGCGCGCGCATTCTGCAGCGCCAGGTTTGAACGGCGAAGGATGAGCACTGGATCGACGCCGTCCTTCGGCATCGCCACGATACCGACGGACATGCTGACCGACTGCAGATGCGTCTGGAGCTGGTAGGGCTCCATCATGCGGTTGATGAATGTTTCGAGGAACCGTTCGAGATATCCCCGGATCTCACGGTCTGGCAAGAGCACGGCGAATTCGCCGGCGCCGAGCCGCCCGATCACGGCATCCTCCGGCATGCTCTCCTTCAGCCTTTTGGTGAAGGCGCGGATCAGCTCGTCGCCATGACCGTAGCCGATGGCGTCGTTGATCTGCTTGAAGCGGTCGATGTCGATATCGATCAGATAGATCGGTTCGCCGGTCTCTAGCGTTTCCGCTGCCGCCGCTGCGACCTTTCCGACGATCGCCTGGCGCGTCAGCAGGCCGGTCATCTTGTCGAAATGGGTTTCCTTGAAGACGTATTCGGCCGATTCATCGATGCCTGCGAAGAATGACATCGCGGCGCCGCCGGCGGAAAGGGCACAGAGCGCGGCGATGATACCCGCCATCGTCCCGGCAGACATGCCGGCCAGGCCGTCGCCGAAGCCGAAGCGCAACCCCCAGAGTCCGAGGATAAAACTGCCCATGGCCGAGCTGGCGATGGTGATCAGCCGGAACAGCGGTGTTCGCTTCGGGTTGCTGACTGCAGACATGCAAGGTCCCTGAACTACAGGGCCGTTTAGCGGATACCTCCTTAAAATGGGTTTCCGCCAATGCCTCCAATTTTACTGGAAGGTGCTTTTTTCGTTAGCGAATTATTCGCGGGGGCCGTCGTTCTGCTTCAGTTCCTCTAGCGTCGGCATGGAGACGATGTGATAGCCGGAATCGACATAGTGGATCTCGCCTGTGACTCCCGAAGACAGATCGGACAGCAGGTAGAGCGCCGAGCCGCCAACCTCGTCGATGGTGACGGTGCGCCGTAGCGGCGAATTGCGCTGCTGATAAGAGAACATGTGGCGTGCGTCGGATACGCCTGAGCCGGCGAGCGTCCGCACCGGTCCTGCCGAGATGCCGTTCACCCGAATGCCGCGCGGGCCGTAATCGTTGGCGAGATAGCGCACGCTCGCCTCCAGTCCGGCCTTGGCGACGCCCATGACGTTGTAGTTCGGCATGACCCGCACCGACCCGGCATAGGTCAGCGTGATCATCGAGCCGCCGTTCGTCATCAGCGCGGCGGCATTGCGGGCGATCTCGGTAAAGGAATAGCAGGAGATCACCATGGTGCGGACGAAGTTGTCGCGGCTGGTGTCGGCGTAGAGGCCCTTGAGCTCGTTCTTGTCGGAGAACCCGATGGCGTGAACGACGAAATCCAGGCCGCCCCAGGCTTCGCGAAGCGTCTGGAAGGTTGCGGTGACCGAGGCGCTGTCCTCGACGTCGCAAGGCACGACCAGCGAGGCACCGAGCTTCTCGGCCAGCGGCTTGACCCGCCGCCCGAAGGCGTCGCCCTGATAGGTGAAGGCGAGTTCCGCCCCGTGTTCGGACAATTTCCTGGCGATGCCCCAGGCGATCGAATGATCGTTGGCGACCCCCATGACAAGCCCGCGCTTGCCCTTCATCAACCCTTCCATAAAAGGCAATCCTTATGCGGAATAGCGCTGGAAAATCAGCGTTGCGTTGGTGCCACCGAAACCGAAGGAGTTGGACAGGACGGTGTCGATCTTGGCATTGTCGATGCGCTTGCGCACGATCGGCATGCCCTCGAATTCGGGATCGAGCTCCTCGATATGGGCGCTCTCGCCGATGAAGCCGCCCTGCATCATCAGGATGGAGTAGATCGATTCCTGGACGCCTGCGGCGCCGAGCGAATGGCCGGTCAGCGACTTGGTCGAGGTGATATACGGCATGTGGTCGCCGAACACCTCGCGGATGGCGCCCATTTCCTTGGAATCGCCGACCGGCGTCGATGTGCCGTGCGTGTTGATGTAGTCGACCGGCGTCGAGACGGTTGCAAGCGCCTGCCGCATGCAGCGCACGGCGCCTTCGCCGGACGGCGCCACCATGTCGTAGCCGTCGGAGGTCGCGCCGTAGCCGACGATCTCGGCATAGATCTTGGCGCCGCGCGCCTTGGCGTGCTCCAGCTCTTCCAGCACCAGAACGCCCGCGCCGCCGGCGATGACGAAGCCGTCGCGGTTGACATCATAGGCGCGCGAAGCGGCCGATGCCTTGTCGTTGAATTTCGACGACATGGCGCCCATGGCGTCGAACAGGTCCGACATCGTCCAGTCGAGATCCTCGTGGCCGCCGGCGAACATCATATCCTGCTTGCCCCACTGGATCAGCTCACAGGCATTGCCGATGCAGTGCGCGGAGGTCGAGCAGGCGGACGAGATCGAGTAATTCACGCCGTGGATCTTGAACCAGGTGGCCAAGGTGGCCGAAGCGGTCGACGACATCGCCTTCGGCACCGCGAACGGACCGATCCGCTTCGGGCTGCTGTTCTTGAGCGTCGTTTCGGCGGCTTCCACGATGGTCCTGGTAGACGGTCCGCCGGAGCCCATCACGATGCCGGTCCGCTCATTGGTGATGTCGCTCTCGCCGAGCCCGGCGTCCGCGATCGCCTGATCCATGGCGACATGGTTCCAGGCAGCGCCTTGGCTCAGGAAACGCATTGCGCGGCGGTCGATCATCGCCGACGGGTCGAGCGTCGGCGCGCCCCATACCTGGCAGCGAAAACCGTGCTCGGCGAAGGAATTGGAAAAGCTGATGCCGGACTTGGCATCGTAAAGCGAGGCCTGCACCTCATTGGCGTTGTTGCCGATCGACGACACAATGCCGAGGCCTGTCACTACGACGCGTCTCATTCGCAACTCCTTCCGGCGTAGTTTGACGAAAAACCTAATTGGTTTCCGCCTTCGATCATACGCAAAATAAAACCGCGGCGTCCTTGCGCATCCGCCGGACACGCCAGGGCCCGTGGCGATGGCGATCAGGCGGCGGACTGCTTGGACAGGCCCACCTTCAGATCCGTTGCCGCGTATATGGGTTCGCCATCCGCCTTGAGCCAGCCGTCGGCGATGCCGAGCACGAGGCGGCCACGCATCACGCGCTTGAAGTCGACGCCATATTCGACCTTCTTGACCGATGGCGTCACCATGCCCTTGAACTTCACCTCGCCGGTCGACAGCGCCATGCCTTTGCCGGGTTCGCCGAGCCAGCCGAGATAGAAGCCGGTCAATTGCCACATGGCGTCGAGGCCGAGGCAACCCGGCATGATCGGATTGCCGATGAAATGGCAGGCGAAGAACCAAAGATCCGGCTTGATGTCGAACTCGGCACGGATGAAGCCCTTGTCGAAGGCGCCGCCGGTCTCGCTGATCTCGGTGATCCGGTCGAACATCAGCATCGGCGGGTAGGGCAGCTGGGCGTTTCCCGGTCCGAACAGCTCGCCGCGGGCGCAGGCAAGCAGTTCCTCGTAGTCGTAGCTGGACTTTTGACCCGCCATTAATTCCGTCCCCGTTCTCGTTCCGGGCGGCAGGGCGCCCATGTCGTTGGTTTCCTAACACACTCTGTTTGTGGCCGGAAACCGGCGTTTGCGCTTAACCCGTGCGCCTGCCTGGGTCAATGCGCGCTATTGATCGCATTTGGGCGACAGAATATATGTCGGGTGGTGTCCAGTTTTTGGCATTGACCTCTTTTTGCCATTCTGGACCGGTCTATGGGGCTTGCAAGCTTAGACGGGATAGATGGATTCGGGCTGCCGGAAGGAAAATGTCGCTGTGGACAAGCGGGTTCGCGAAGCCGGCCTGAGGCCGACGCGCCAGCGCATTGCGCTGGCCGACCTGCTTTTCGCCAAGGGCGACCGTCACCTTTCGGCCGAAGAATTGCATGAAGAGGCGATCGCCGCCGGTGTGCCGGTTTCGCTGGCCACCGTCTACAATGCCCTTCATCAATTCACCCAGGCCGGCATGCTGCGCATCCTCGCCGTCGAAGGGTCGAAGACCTATTTCGACACCAACACTTCCGATCACCACCACTTCTATGTCGAGGGCGAGAACCGGATCTTCGATATCGTCAGCGGCCCGGTGAGCGTCTCCAACCTGCCGGAGCCTCCGGAAGGCATGGAGATCGCCAACGTCGATATCGTGGTGAGGCTGCGCCCCAAGCGCCGCGACTGATCTGCCCGCGATGAGGCCCGTCGATCTGGCGATACGGCTCGAAGACCATGATCGCGAAAAGTCGGAACCGGTTTTGCTACGCTGACCTACGGTTTGGATCAGATCATGGTCCAGATCAGTTCTTGACCTTTTCTCCCGGGTAGGCGCCCCAGACCTGCGACTGGGCGACCCAGCCGGTATGGCCGTCGAAGGTCATCTCGCACCACTGACCGTCGCACTTCTTGATCGAGCCCATCACGCCTGGCTCGAGGATGGCGACAACGCCGGCGTCCTTGTCGGGATCGTCGAGCAGATTGATTCGGCCGCCCTTGCCGCGCTGCCAGGGGGCGACGATCGCGGTGCGGCGGCCCGAAAGCAGCGACTGGTTGATCCAGCCTTCGGAGCCGTCGGCGTCACGCACGCGGCGCCAGGTGTCGAATTCCTGGATGATTTCCATCGGCAGTCCGGCCTTCATGTACATCCAGTCGACGGAATAGTTGGCGCCCGGACCGACGCGCGAGTTGACGCGTCCGGATTTCAGGCTGACGAAGCGCGGCAGCGGCAGGCCGCTCGGCCCCAGCGTCACGGTCTGCGCCGACGTGGCCGCGCCTTGCGCGGATGTCTGCGGCGCCCAAAGCAGAGTGCCGAGAACGGCTGCGCTGAAAGCCAGGCGGAGCGAGGCGAAACCAGACACGTTCATTCCTTTCGGCGCCGGTCCGTGGGAGGAGCGCCCCTTTTTCTTTGTCTTCGGCGGCATCGCTTGTTACAGGAGTGGGCTGATACCGCGACTGGCTTCAAGTTTCGCTTGTCTTGGTTAAAGAGGTCTCAACGAGATCGGTTTCGAGGAAGCTTCGGGGAAACAATGGCAGGTAAAAAACGGCCCCTCGTCGTCATCACGCGCAAGCTGCCCGATCCGGTGGAGACCCGCATGCGCGAACTGTTCGACGCGCGCCTCAACGTCGAGGACCGGCCGATGACCCAGCCTGAGCTGGTTGCGGCGGTCAAGGAAGCCGACGTGCTGGTCCCGACCATCACCGACCACATCGATGCCGCGCTGATCGCCCAGGCCGGCGAGAACCTCAAGCTGATTGCCAATTTCGGCAACGGCGTCGACAAGATTGACGTCTCGGCGGCTGCCAAGAAAGGCATCACCGTCACCAACACGCCGAACGTGCTCACCGAAGACACCGCCGACATGACCATGGCGCTGATGCTCGCCGTGCCGCGCAGGCTGGCCGAAGGCGCCAACGTGCTCACCGGCGAGAAGAAATGGGCCGGCTGGTCCCCGACCTGGATGCTCGGCCGCCGCATCTGGGGCAAGCGCCTGGGCATTGTCGGCATGGGCCGTATCGGCACGGCGGTCGCCAGGCGCGCCAAGGCGTTCGGCCTGTCCATCCACTACCACAACCGCCACCGCGTGCTGCCGGCGGTCGAGGACGAATTGGAAGCGACGTATTGGGAAAGCCTCGACCAGATGCTCGCCCGGATGGATATCATCTCGGTCAACTGCCCGTCGACGCCGGCGACCTTTCATCTGCTGTCGGCCCGGCGGCTGGCGCTGATGCAGCCGGCGGCCTACATCGTCAACACAGCGCGGGGCGACATCATCGACGAAGAGTCGATGATCAAACTCATCCAGGACGGCAAGATCGCCGGCGCCGGCCTCGACGTCTACGAGCACGAGCCGGCGCTGAACAGCAAGCTGTTGAAGCTCGCCCACAAGGGCAAGGTCGTTCTGTTGCCGCATATGGGCTCGGCGACGCTCGAAGGCCGCATCGACATGGGCGAGAAGGTGATCATCAACATTCGCGCCTTCTTCGACGGCCATCGCCCGCCGGACCGTGTGTTGCCGCTCAGGACCTGAAAAACCACGGGTTGTTCAGGCGGCGACGCTCACGGCGCCGTCGTCGTCGACTTTGACGGTGCTTCCGCGATAGGCGTCGAACACACCGCGTCCGAGCCGCACCGCCATAGGTGTTTCCCAGCCCATTTCGCGCGCGACGATCAGGCCGAGCAGAAGAATGGCGTCCGGCTCGTGCAGCACAAGGGCTGCCGGCCCGCGGCCGTTGTGGACCAGTTCCATCAGCACTGCCGAAGCCGACGACGAGCCGATGGTGCCCGGCAGGAACAGCACCCGGCCGGAAATCACCTCGCCATGCTGCGGGTGGCGGACATCGGCGATGCGGCCTGTCTGCGGGTCGACGCCGCCCCAGAAGCTGATCGGCGCCGTCAGCACCAGCGCTTCGCCTTTACCGGCCTTGCCCCGTACCAATATCTCCGTGGCGGCGCTCATGCGGCGAGGTCCGTGAAGCGCGGCTTGCCGGCGACCGCGCTTTCGACGCAATCGGCGAGCGAGGCATAGAGCACCGCATAGCCGGTGTTGCCCGGAGCGTAATGCGCGAACTTGCCCGAATTGGTCATAAGCACGCCGCCGGCAAGTTCCGGCATGATCGGCGTCACCACCACGCATGTGTCGGCAACGATGACGACCCCGCTCGCTTCGAGCCTCTTCCGCCGGCCGTCCTGCTCCAGGAAGGCAAGCACATGACGGCCGGTGCAGGCATAGATCGGCACGGCGAGCCGTCTTCCGGCAATCAGCCGCTCCAGCATCTCGAACTCGGCAAAGGACAGATGCGGGCTGCCAATGGCGACCGCATCGATGGTTTTCGGCACCGCCGCCGTCGACAGGCCGGCGCGAGCCTTCGCCGCCATCTGCGGCGTGACGTGGATCACCGCCTCCGGTTTCGGCTCGGCCAGAATGGTTTCGACGTTCGGCGCCTCTGGCGTGACACCTGCAATGTGGAACAGCCCGACCGCGCCGGAGGAAGCGGCAGCGGCGCCGAAGGCCTTTAGCGCGTCGTCGCCGGGATGATTGGCGATGCCGACGACGACGCCGATCGTATCCCCGACCTCGCGGCCATAGAGGCTGCCCAGCACCGGCCAGGCGATCTCGGAAGCGAGGAAGGAAGGCAATAGGCCCGAGACGTCGAACACCAGCCGCGCCCGGCGGTTCTCGGCCCGGTGCAGGCCATAATCCGGTGCGCGGCCGGTGATGGCGCAGGCGATGTCGAGGAAATCGCCGTAGCGGTTGGTGCGGGCGCCCAGCACCGAATTGCAGAACACCACCGCATTGGACTCGCCCCAGGCGACATCGCTGCCCTGTGCCGGCCTGTGCCCGGCCTGATAGGGCGCGCAGGTCCAGCTTTGTTCGCAGCCGAGCTTGCGATAGGCATCCATCATCCGCCGCGCCATGCCGCGCTGCGGCTCTTCCAGGCGGATGCGCGAGCAGCCCGTCAGGTCGAGCGCCCCGACATTGAGCGTCGAGCGCACGGCAACACTGGCGCCGCCTTCGACCAGCCGCTCGGCGAACAGCGTGCCGGAATCGCCATGATAGAGCGCGCCGTCGATATGCGCCGAACAGATCGGGATCAGCCCCGGCGCGCCGAGCAGGCGCGCGCTCTCGGCGACGATGCGCATCGCCATTCCCGCGCCGTCCTTACCGGCGGCGGTTGCCTGTTCCTCCGGGCTGAGCGCGAGGCTCAAGACAGCACCTTGCGCATGGTGATCGAGGTCGGCCTGTCGTAGCCCGCATGCGCGGTGCGCCCGGTCTCGCGAAAGCCGAGCCGGGCGAAGGCCGCGTGGTTCGCCGTAAGCTCGATACGCGTCTGCAGCTCGAGGGCCTGCTTGCCGCGCCGGTGGGCAAGATCGTCGACGGCCTGCATCAGCCGTCCGCCTATGCCTCGCCCCTGAAGGCCAGGCTCGACGGCAAGCTTGCCGACATAGAAATCGTCTGCCCTCTCCATCGCAAAGACGCAGCCGACGATCCGGCCGTTCTCCATGGCCAGGAACGGCGTTTCTTGCCCGGCCTTGCTCTTGAGGTTTTCGGGTGTGAGATGATGCGCCGAGGACGGCGGGTCGATGACGCCGTCCATATAGGCGAAGGCGCGCCGGATCAGCGCCAGCAATTCGTCCCACTGCGCAAAGTCCGGCGGAAGCTCGCTGACGAGGAGAGTGGCCGTCTGATCCATGCGCTCAGACTGCCTTGTAGCGGACGGTGTCGAAACGGGCGGTCAGCCCGTCGTAAAGCAGCAGCCGGCCGACCAGCGGCTCGCCGATGCCGGCGATCAGCTTAATCGCTTCCATTGCCTCCAGCGTGCCGATGACGCCCGTCAGCGCGCCGACGATGCCGGCAACGGCGCAGGATGGCACCAGCCCTTCGGGCGGCGCTTCCGGAAAAAGGTCGCGGTAGCCTGGATTGCGCTGGCCATTGGCCCCCGTTTCAAATGGCTTCAGCACCGTCACCGAGCCGTCGAAACGGCCAACGGCGGCAGTGACCAGGGGCTTCTTTTCCTGCGCGCAGGCATCGGCCAGAGCATAGCGTGTCTCGAAATTGTCGGAGCCGTCGACCACGATATCGTATTGGGCGACGAGGGCAGGGGCATTTTGCTCGGTCAGCCTGAGGCGATGCAGTTCCACCCTGACATTGGGGTTGATGCGCAAGATCGCCGCCGAAGCGCTGTCGGTCTTCGCCATGCCGATTGTATCGCTGCCATGGATCACCTGCCGCTGCAGGTTGGACAAGGAGACATCATCGTCGTCGACGATGCCGAGCGTGCCGACGCCGGCCGCCGCGAGATATTCGAGCACAGGCGCCCCAAGCCCGCCGGCGCCGATCACCAGCACCCGCGCCCGCTTCAGCTTCTGCTGGCCGGGGCCGCCGATTTCGGGCAGCACGATGTGGCGGGCATAGCGCTCAAGCTCTTCGTCGGTGAGGGCAGCGTTCGTCATGGCCGGACCATATAGCGGGCAGGAAGCCTTGTCATGCGCATGCAAGGCGAAGCCTCGTCACTGACATGCAAGGCGAAGCCTTGTCATGCATATGCAAAGCGAAGCTTTGTCACTCACATGCAAGGCGAAGCCTTGTCCCGCAGGACAAATCATCGTGCAAGGCGCTTTCAACTCTTCGACAGTTCAGCCGGTCGGGCCGACGCTGCCGTGATCGACCGTCAGGAATTGCGCCCGCCCGGCAAGGCTGGAAAACAGCGCCGCGTCGGTGCCGGTCATGAAGGCCTGGCAGTTGAGCTCTTCGAGGATGGAAAACAGCGCCGCGCGCCGGCCGCCATCGAGATGCGCGGCGATCTCGTCGAGCAACAGGATCGGCGTCAGGCCCGACATCTCGCCGGTCAGCCTCGCATGCGACAGCACGATGCCGACAAGCAGCGCCTTCTGCTCGCCGGTCGAGCACAATTCGGCCGGCATCGACTTCGGCCGGTGACGGACCACGAGGTCGGAGCGATGCGGACCGTCGAGCGTGCGGCCGGCGGCGCGGTCGCGCTCGCGCCCATTGGCGAGTATGGCGCGGAATCGCTCCTCGACGTCGACTGCCGGTGTGACCGCGATTTCGCTTTCCAATTCGCCGGCGAGGCTGATGTCGGCCTGCGGAAACGGGCCGCTGCCCGGCAGCTTGTCGATCATGGCCGCAAGCAGTCGCACCAGCTCGGCCCTGGCCGCCGCGATCGCCACCCCGGTTTCGGCGATCTGCATCTCGATCGCGTCGAACCAGCCGCTGTCGCGCGAGCCTTCCGTAAGCAAACGGTTACGGCCACGCATCGCCTTCTCGTAATCAAGCACGCGCTGCCCATGGCCGGGGTCGATCGCCAGCACCAGTCGGTCGAAGAAGCGGCGGCGGTCGGCGGCCGGCCCTGGAAACAGCCCGTCCATCGCCGGCGTCAGCCAGACGACCCGCAGCCATTCGAGCATATCCTCGGCCGATTTTGCCGGCGCGCCGTTGATGCGCACGCGCCTGCCGCCTTCCGCGGCACCATCGCCGCCGGCAATGCCGGTGCCGATTTCGACCTGACCTTCCGGTCCTTCGATGCGCGCATGCAAGGCAAAGCCGCCATCGCCGCCCTCGCGGGCGACGTCGGCGTAAGGCGCGCGGCGCAGCCCGCGCCCCGGCGTCAGCAGCGAAACGGCTTCGAGCAGATTGGTCTTGCCGGCGCCATTGTCGCCGGACAGCACGACAGCGCCAGGGCCGAGATCAAGCGAAAGTCCCGCATAGTTGCGAAAATTTGTAAGTGTAAGCTTACTTATATAGCTCTGCTGCCGAAGCTGTTTGGCGTCCGAGGTCACGGCGACATGTGAGGCCTGCTAGAGCAATTCCAGGAAAAGTGCATAGCGGTTTTCCGTCCGGAATTGCGTCAACAAAAGAGACAAAGCCTAGACCCGCATCGGCATCAGCACGTAGAGCGCGGTCTCGTCGGCCATGTCGTGGATCAGCGTCGGAGACCCGGCATCCGCCAGCATGAACTTGGCTTCCGAACCGGTGAGCTGGGCGGCGACGTCGAGCAGATATTTGGCGTTGAAGCCGATCTCGATCGGGTCGGACGAGTATTCGGCCGCCAGCTCCTCGGTTGCGCTGCCGGAATCCGGATTGTTGACGGCGAGCGTGAGCTGGCCGTCATTGATCGACAGTTTCACGGCTCGGCCGCGCTCGGACGAAATGGTCGAGACGCGGTCGACGGCGGCGGCAAAGCTCTGGCGGTCGATAACCAGCTTCTTGTCATTGCCGGTCGGGATGACGCGCTGATAATCGGGGAAGGTGCCGTCGATCAGCTTCGAGGTCAGGATGACGCTGCCGATGGTGAAGCGGATCTTGGTATCCGACAGTTCCGTCGTCACCGCGATATCAGGGTCGTCGACCAGCTTCTGCAGCTCGCTCACCGTCTTGCGCGGGATGATGATGCCGGGCATGCCTTCGGAGCCTGCCGGCGCGTCGATCTCGGCGCGCGCCAGTCGGTGCCCGTCGGTCGCGACCGAGCGCAGCTTCAGCTTGCCGCCCGCCTCATGCGTGTGCAGGAAGATGCCGTTGAGATAGTAGCGCGTCTCTTCGGTCGAGATCGCGAACTGCGTCTTCTCGATCAGGCCCTTGAGCGCCACCGAATCGAGCCGGAAGATGTGCGAGAAGGAGCCGGCTGAAAGCTCCGGGAAATCGGACTGCGGCAAGCACTGCAGGCGGAAGCTGGAGCGCCCGGACGTGACGGTCATCGCGTTGCCGTCCTCGTCGGTCTTCAGCATCACCTCCGCGCCGTCGGCCAGCTTGCGCACGATGTCGTAGAGCAGATGCGCCGGAACCGTCGTCGCGCCGCCGCGCTCGACCTTGGCCGGCGTGGCTTCGGTCACTTCAAGGTCGAGGTCGGTGGCCTTCATTTCCAGGCTGGCGCCCTCGGCGCTGAGCAGCACATTCGACAGGATCGGGATGGTGTTGCGCCGCTCCACCACGCGATGGACGTGGTTGAGGGACTTCAGGAGATTGGATCGTTCCAGGATAACACGCATGACGAAACAGGCTCGCTTCAATGAATGAGCGGGTCACCGGGCAGCGGCGTCCCGCAAAAGCTCCGAAAAGCTCAGAATCTATGTAAGCTGACAGTAAAAACCCTGCAAACGCAAGCCCGCGGCACCGGTTCCAGCCGGTTGCGCGGGCTTTCTGGGGATAAAGCGGGCTAAGCGCTCAGGCCTGCTCGTTGATCAGCCTTCTGAGCAGTTCGAGTTCCTGTGCCAGCGTGTTGTCGGCGCCGGAAAGATCCTCGATCTTGCGCACGGCGTGCAGAACCGTCGTGTGATCGCGGCCGCCGAAACGGCGTCCGATCTCCGGCAGCGAGCGCGGCGTCATCACCTTGGAGAGATACATCGCTACCTGCCGCGGTTTGACGATGGTGCGCGTGCGACGGTTTGAGAGCAGTTCCGTCTTCGAAACGTTATAGTGGCGCGCCACGATGCGCTGGATGTCCTCGATACGCACCCGCTTCGGCTCGCCCGAGCGGTAGATATGGCCGAGGATCTCGTCGATGCGGTCGATAGTGATCTGCGGCTCGAAGGACTGGCGAAACAGAAGCTGGTTGAATGCGCCTTCGAGCTCGCGCCCGCTGCCCGTCACCGTTCTGGCGACGTGATCGAGGATCTCATCCGAAATGTCGAGCGAGGTATCGTCGATCTTGGCAGTGGCAAGGCGCAGCTTCAGCATGCCGAGGCGCATGCCGAAATCCGGTGCCGACATTTCGAGCGCCACGCCGCCGTTGAGGCGCGAGCGCACCCGCGGCTCCAGCGACTCCAGTTCAGACGGCGGCCGGTCGGCGGCGACCACCACCTGCTTGGCGCTGTCGAGCAGCATGTTGATGAGATGGCAGAACTCGTGCTGGATCGACTTGCCCTGCAGAAACTGCATGTCGTCGATTATCAGCAGATCGATGTCGCGCAGCTGCTCCTTGAGCGTCAGCGCATTGTTGTCACGGATCGCGGTGGCGAAGCGCCACATGAAATATTCCGCCGTCAGGTAGACCACGCGCGATTTCGGATTGTGCCGCAGCGATTCCGCCGCGATCGCCTGCAACAGATGCGTCTTGCCCAGGCCGACGGTCGCATGGAGAAAGAGCGGGTTGAAGCGCACCGCGCTCGACTGCGATTCCGCCACCGCCTTGGCCGCCGCGAAAGCAACACGGTTCGAAGGGCCTTCGATGAACGAAGTGAAAGTGTAGCGCGGGTCGAGCGGCGACCCCAGCACATTGTGGCGGAACTCGGTCTCCACTGGCACGCCCTGGCGGGGCGCCGGCGCCCGTTCCACCCGACCGGCGCTCGCGGTGCCGGCGGCAAGCGCGGTCTGGGCCTGCTTGGTCATCTTGCGCGCCGGCGCGATCTCCGGCTCGACATTGTTGCGGCCCTGCCGCGTGGCGGTCCGCACGACGATCTCGATCTTGAGAAGGTCGGGATCCTCGTGCCTCCACAGTTCGGCGATAAGATCAAGGTAATGGCCGTTGATCCACGACCGCAGGAAGGCCGTCGGTACCGAGATGCGGACCATGCCGCGAGACGCCTCGGCAACCTTCATGCGGCCAAACCAGCTCGAATAGACCTCGGCTCCCAGACGCGCCTTCAATTGGGCCTTGACCCGCTCGAACTTCTGTTCAGCGTCGCTGGATGCCGCCATGTCGTCCCCTCCGACGATAGTTGCTGGGAATGGGAGTTCGCCCGCAATCTCCCCCTCGATGCCGCTCTGCATGATCAAGTTCCTTGTCTCTCGTACCCTTTTTCCGCCGGGAGTGCGCCTCCTGCACCCTGGGTCCGGCGACGTTTTTCGCTGCGCCTCTATCGCCGCCGCCGGCGATATCGTTGCAACGTTGCGCAAGGGACCTCTGCCGGCTCTCGCAAGCCGGCTTGATCATGCCAAGACAATACAACACCGCCCGGCGAAAATGCCGGCCCAACGTCGACTGCCATGTACAATTACGCCAGTCCCCTACCCGCACCGAAGAGACAAACCAAGCCGCACGCGGAATTGCTCCGCGTCATGAATTCCGCCATTTTCTGCTGGCCGATTCAGGCTGGGTTAAGGGCAGGTGCCCGTCCCTTCGATGGATGGACATTACCGAAATCGCTGTGGATAGGGCAAGGCCACGTCTAACGGATTTTTAACGAATCTGGTTACCGGAGACGTGTTCAAAGCAGGTGCCACTGCGGCCCATTTTCATAAAGCCATTGTGATTCAAACCCTTTTCCGTGGAATGTGAAAAAGGCCACACCTTCGGAAATTTTCTGAAATAATTCTCTTGACAGCTACTTGTCCCCCGCCGCTCCTCCGCGAGTTGAACAAGCTGTGGATGACCGTCTGTAAGCTTTTGAAAAATATATCGATTTTGTGGCAGGCTCATCTGTGGCCGTGCCCGCATCCAGCGGTCGTCGACATGAGCGATTATGTATATGCCGGCAAAACATTGGCTACTTTGAAATTCGGCCCAATCGTAGTTGTCCGACCGTTCTTTTTAAGTACTTGCCGGCAAACGAAAAAACCCGGCCTGTGCGGCCGGGTTCAAGGATAACGGTTCTAAAGGGAAGTCGGTCAGGCCGACAGCACCTTGACCCGCTGGGCCAGCCGCGAAACCTTGCGGGAAGCCGTGTTCTTGTGGAGGACACCCTTGGTTGCGGCGCGCATCAATTCCGGCTCCGCGGCCTTGAACGCTTCGAGCGCAGCAACCTTGTCGCCGGCGGCGAGCGCCTCTTCGACCTGGCGAACATAGGTGCGGACGCGCGACCGACGGTTCTTGTT